>CAIQEX010000074.1 GCA_903870955.1 uncultured beta proteobacterium | reverse complement strand
TTTCAAACGCTACCCAGTCCGGCAACTCCGTGCGCCTGGCGGCATGCACAAGCAATGCGGTGCGGATAACGGCCTCGGCATCTTTGCCGGCTTCTTCCAACTCGGCTTCGTCCAAACCCAAACCATCTGCCAGCCAGATGGCGGCATTTACCAGATCGGCAACCTTTGCGCGTCGGGCCAGTTCGGCCTGGTAGTCGGGCATGCTGCGCAAAGTCCACTTGGCCAGCAGAGGTATGTGCTCGTCACGAAAGCCACTGTGCTCGTTCATGCCGAAGTGGCTGCTTTGCGGCATGCCAATCAAGGCCTTGAGCATGTCTGAGCCCGCTTTAGAGCGGGACATGAATGAATGGTCGCGCAGCAATTCCGCCGCCTTGTGCAGGCTGCCGCCACTGTTTTCTTCCAGCGAAAGGCTGACCAGATTGACGATTCGATCTCTGGCCATTTCCAATTCAGGGCGCAGGTATTCGCTGCCAAAATAGCGCGCAATTTGCACCATGCCCTTGGGCGCATCGGTGCAGATGGCGTCCAATTTGGTCTGGTCGATGATGGCGTGTTGCACCCCATAGGCCAACGCCTTCTCGAAAAAAGGCTTGGTATCAAACAGCGAGAGCGTGTGCGCAGGGGCGGCGCTTTGCGAGGTCATGGTCGTGTCAAAAACCGGTGGCGTGGCAACAATCAAATGGCCAGTTCTTCGTCGGAATCACGCGCAGCAGGGGTCGCCTTGCCACGGTCGGTGTCACCCGTTTCGACCTTGCCGTCATCTTCGTCGAGTTCGCCGTCTTCTCCGAGGCCCAAGTCATGTGCACGTGCCTTGGCGCGGAGCACCAACAGGGTTTCAATGAACAGGTCCGGGTTCTTGTAGCGCAGGATCCAGGCCAGTTCCATCCAGTCCTGATCCGCGACCTCGTCCTGCTCCACGCGCGGGTTGGCGTAGGCCGAGGCGTAGAGGGCAGATTCCGGCATGACCTCACCGTCGTCTTCCGAGGCATCGAAATTTCCAGTGCGGGCAAAGGCCTCGATGCGATTCCATTTCTCAGTGAAGTAATCGGCCAGGGCCTCACTGCCGCCTTCCAGATCGCCGATGGCATTCAGAAATTCGAGTGGATCGGCACCATCGCGGAAGATCACCGAATTCATCATGCCGCGCAGGTGGGTGCGGGTCAGGTCTTTGTATTGCTTCTCCAGCACCACGGCGCGCGCAAACAATGCGGGGGTGACCAGCAAATTGACTACCGATTCTTTGGAGTTGTCGTACTCGCGAATGACCGCCAGGATGTCTTTGGGTGGCAACTGCTCCAACACCACCAGCAAGGCCTGATCCCCCTCGGTGTCGGCCAGTTCGACCAGGGCGTATTCGGCACCACTAATGTCGCCGGCGGCAATCAGGCTCTGTGTTTTTGCGATCAGTGCGAGTTGGTTCATGGAGTTTTGGCTGTTATGGGTTGCACTTATGGCTAGGACTTGTGGCTTGGACTTATGGCTAGCTATTTTGGGTCAGTCTTTGCGGTCGAAGCCTTGCTCTACCATCCAATCGGCACCGGCTTCTTCGCGGGCGCGGGCGGCTTTTTCTTCTTCGGAGTCGAAGCCGTCAGCGTCTTCGCTGCCATCCTCTTCCTCATCTTCATCATGGCTGTGCGGCGTGTGCTGAACCTTGCCGAACATGTACTCCAGACCGGCAGCCACCGACATAAACCAGGCCCCTTGGGGCTGCTTGAGGATTTCGTTTGCCAGGGTCTGCGCCCACGGAGTCAGATCCACGACATCCGACAGCGTGTCCCACTCGGGCAAGTCTTCGGATTCGTGGCTGAGCAGATGGTCCATGGCAGAAGGCAACTTGAAGCGAAAGCCCTGGTGCAATACCACGGCCACCATCTCAGGGCTCAACTCCATCATCTGCAGCAAAAAGCCCAATTCCTTGCGGCGCTCGGTCAGGCGTTGTTGCAATATGTTCTGGCCGTCGGAGTCAAACGTCAGGTCGTCAATTTCGGCCTGGTAGCCATTGCGCATGGAGAGGAAAAAGGGAGAGATGCTCACAACGGGGGTGTTCCTGAGAAGGGCGGTTTAAACCAAACCGCTGAAATAGTTTTGCCAGATTTCACGCGCCGTGTCGATCGGACTGTCGAGTAGATTTCGGCGTCGGTTGTCGTCATAGTTCTGGCGCTTGTCCGGATCGGACAACACATCATAAGCTTCCTGAACTGCGCGGAAATACTGCGGCGCCAACGGGTCCGGATTGCGGTCCGGGTGGTATTGCGAGGCTTTTTGACGAAACGCTTTTTTGATGTCGGCAAGCGTTGCGGCACTGCTGATGTCAAGGGCTGCGTAATGGTCGGTCATAAATGGTTTTGCAAATCGAATGAAAAAAGCCCCAGCAATTTCTCGCAAGGGCTTGGTTCAACTTATTTCTGGCTCCTCAACCTGGGCTCGAACCAGGGACCTACGGATTAACAGTCCGGCGCTCTACCAACTGAGCTATTGAGGAATGTGCATTTGATTGCAGCCTTAAATTATAGCGTAACTTTTTAGCTCTTTTGATTGGGCGAAAAAGAATCTACGCCGAGCAGGCTGTGCAATCGTGTACTGGTCGTGGTGTATTGCAGGAGCAACTTTTTTTGCGGAAATACGATAGCCGCCGCACCAAATGCCGCCAGCACCGTTTCATGGAAGCCGCACAGGATCAGTTTCTTTTTTCCGGGATAGGTGTTGATGTCGCCGACGGCAAAAATGGCCGGCACATCGGTAGCAAAACTTTCGGTGTCCACCTTCAGTTGGCGTCGCTCCATCGCCAGATTCCAGTGTGCAATTGGCCCCAATTTGGGCGACAGGCCCATCAGCACCACAACGTCGTCCGTGGGCAATGTCTTTTCGTGGCCCTCGGGGTCGAGATAGAGCATTGCAGTCAAGCGACCATCCACCTCCTGCTTGCCGGTGGGTTGCCCGGCCACAAAATGGATATGCCCGGCGTCCACCAAGGCTCTGAACTCGGCAGCGGTTTCAGGCTCGGCCACGAATACATTGCGGCGGTGCATGAGCGTGACCGACTTTGGTTTTTGCGCCTGCGTCACCATCGCAATAGCGGCTTGCAGGGCACTGTCTGTGTCGCCCAATACCAGCACGTCGCGACCCATCAAGGCTTCAAGCGGGGGCGGAGACAGGTGAAGCTGTTTCCCGATGTGGGTTGCGAGCCCTTCGATGTTGGGCATTCTGGGCTGGAATGCACCCACGCCCGCCGCAATAAACAAAGTCTTGGTGAGAAAACGCGTGCCATGGCTGGTTTCAACGAGAAGTCGACCATCCGACTGGGACTCGAAGGTGTTGACCAATTGGCCAAAGTGCCACTGCGGCTTGAACGGCGCAAGCTGCGTTAGCAGATTGGCAATCAGCTCGCGCCCGGTGTACAGGGGCACCCCCGGAATGTCATAAATGGGCTTGTCGGCGTAGAGTTCCACGCACTGACCACCGGCATAGGGCAGGGCGTCGACCACATGGCAGGAAATCTCCAGCAGACCGAGTTGAAAGGCCTGGAAGATACCCACCGGTCCGGCACCGATGATCAACGCATCGGTTTCAATAGTGGCTTGGGCGGCCGCAGATTCCGGGGGGACCGTCATGCTGTACAGGCGCGTCGCTTGGACTGTGCGACTCAGCGCAACAGCTGCGACAACTTGCCTGTCTTGTCTTTCCAGTCGTCAGCGTCTGGCAACGGGGCTTTGCGTTTGGTGATGGTTTTCCAGGAAGGCAAAAGGGCCAACTCAGCGTTGAGTTTGATCATGTGCTGCTGGTCGCGCGGAGCGTCTTCCTCGGCATAGATCGCATTCACCGGGCACTCAGGAATGCAAACCGCGCAGTCGATGCACTCATCGGGGTCAATCGTCAGAAAATTGGGGCCTTCACGGAAACAGTCCACAGGGCACACATCGACGCAGTCGGTGTATTTGCACTTGATGCAGGATTCGGTGACGATGTGGGTCATTTTTTGATTTCAGGCAAAAGTTTGAAAGGGGTGACGTTGCTGCGTCTAAGCCCGTGATTTTATTGGCAAAAACTGACAACATCGAAAACAGGGTTGTCAGCAGTTGGTTACGGCTTGCGTTGCATCAATTCAGCAGCAAGGCACCCGAGGTCTTGTGGCTCGCGGTATCCACCAAAATCAGGGAGCCCAATACGCGCGATGTCTTGTAGGGAACAGCGGCAATGGCCTCCTGCAAGGCGATCTCGATATGTCCGATCGCGTTGGGCAGAATTTGCGTTGCATCGTGCTCTTCGAGCGTGTTGATGTCCAGGCTGTGCACGATGCGCTTGATCTTGGCCTTGATCCAGCGGTGACCATGCAGCGCCCAGTAAACACGCCCTGCCACCAGGGGCTCATCGTCCATCCAGGCCACGGTTGCGCTGATTTCGCGTGTCGGTTCGAAATGCTTGGGAGCATCCACGGCGGCGAGTAGCCAGTCGCCACGCGACACGTCCACTTCGCGGTCCAGAATGATGCCGGCACCATGTCCAGCCCCCACGTTCTTCGGGTTGCGTGCATGGTCCAACACCTGTGCCACGGTGGCGGTCTGTCCGCTGGGCAGAATGGAAATCTGCTGACCCGGCGTCACGCTCCCCGTGGCCACGCGGCCCCAGAACACGCGACGCCCCATGCTGGTGTCGCTGGAGGAAGAGAACTTTTCCACCCATTGCACCGGAAAGGAAAACGGCACTTCGGTTTCGGGTGCGGTAACGGGCAAACGTTCCAGAATGCTCAGCAGGCTGGGCCCGGTATAACCGCACCAACCGGCTGAAGCGTGCACCACGTTGTCGCCCTTGAGTGCCGAAATCGGCACGATGGCTGTGACACGAATATCGGCGTGTTCGGCGAACTGTTCCAGTGCCTCTTTGATCTTGTGAAAGGCCTTGGCTGCATTGCCCAGCGTTTCAGGCTTGTCGGCTGATTCCAGCGCGTCGAGCTTGTTGACGGCAAACACAATGCCAGGCACGCGCAGCAGATTCACCAACAGCGAATGGCGCCGGGTTTGCGGCAGCAGTTCCAACACACCGTCGGCTTGCCATTTGAGTTTGGTGGCATCTACCAGCACAACCGCGGCGTGCGCACTACTGGCCGCAGTCACCATGTTGCGGGTGAATTGCTCGTGCCCGGGTGCATCGCCAATGATGAACTTGCGCGCCGGGGTGGCAAAGTAGCGGTAGGCCACGTCAATCGTGATGCCCTGTTCGCGCTCAGCAGAGAGGCCATCGGTGAACAAGGCCAGATCGGCCTCGCCGCTCTTGGAAACGTTGGCCAGTTGGTCCAACAGCACCGAGCGGCTGTCCACCAGCAAGCGACCAATCAGCGTGCTCTTGCCATCGTCCACCGAGCCACAAGTGATAAAGCGCAAGGCGCTGGAGATGTCACCATGCACAGAGGCAGAAGCCGGAGATAAAGTTGTTGCAAAAGTCGTCATAAAAAAATCCTCATAAACCGAAGTGCCTTAACCCAGGGATGCCGCAGATCCGGCTTTGCCGGGCTGATGGCATCGCCCCCTGCAAGGGGGAAAGCGGCCACACGCAGTGGGCAAGCCGGGGGGTGTGCTAAAAATACCCGTCTTTTTTGCGTTTTTCCATGGAGGCTTCGGACGTTTTGTCGTCCATGCGGGTGGCGCCCCGCTCGCTTACCTCGGCCGATAGCGTCTCGATCACGATGTCGGCGGCGGTGGCGGCCAGGCTGTCCACCGGGCAGGTGCAGGTGATGTCACCCACGGTGCGGAAACGCACGTCGCGCGACTCCACCACTTCGCCTTCCTTGGGCGGCGTCAGGTCGGTCACAGGCACCAGCAGGCCCTTGCGTTCCACCACATCGCGCTTGTGGGTGTAGTAGAGCGAGGGCAAGGCAATTTTTTCGCGCTCGATGTATTGCCACACGTCGAGTTCAGTCCAATTGGAAATCGGGAACACACGGAAGTGCTCACCCGGCTGCAGTTTGGTGTTGAATAGCGTCCACAGTTCTGGGCGCTGTGCCTTGGGCTGCCATTGGCCGAAACTGTCACGGTGGCTGAAGATGCGCTCCTTGGCGCGGGCCTTTTCCTCGTCGCGGCGGGCTCCACCAATCAGGGCGTCAAAGCGGAATTCTTCAATCGCTTCCAGCAAAGTAACAGACTGGTGCACATTGCGGCTTTCACCCGGATGGGCCAGGCGCACGGTGCCGCGCTTCATGGAGTCTTCGACGCTGCGTACGATCAACTCAGCTCCCAGTTCCTTGGCACGGAAGTCGCGGAAGTCGGTCACTTCATGGAAGTTGTGGCCGGTGTCGATCATCAGCAGCGGGTAGGGGATGCGGCCGCTACCGGAGGGGCCATCCTTGCCCCCGAAAGCCTTTTCTGCGCATTTGAGCATCACCAGGGAGTCCTTGCCGCCAGAAAACAGCAGGGTCGGGCGCTCGAAGGCGGCTGCGACTTCACGCAGGATGAAAATGGTCTCTTCTTCCAGCGCGTCAAGGTGCTGGTTGGAAAGGCGTTCGAAATGGTGTGGGTCAGTCATGGCGTTCATACGGGTGCTTTGGCAGGGGACAGTGCGGAAACTGGCAGGGCTGATACGGGCGCGCCCGCAAGCGTGGAGGTCGTGCCGTCGGCGTGTTTGACGTGCAGACCGCATTCCTTGGCAGCCTCGTCTTCCCACCACCAGCGACCCGAGCGGAAGTCCTCACCCATGCTGATGGCGCGGGTGCAGGGTTCGCAGCCAATGCTGGGAAAAAAGGCGTCGTGCAACGGGTTGTAATCGACCTTGTTTTCCTTGATGTAGTGCCAGACGTCGCCCCAGGTCCAGTTGGCGAGTGGGTTGATCTTGACGCGCTTCTCCGACACGTCCACCAACGGTACCTCGGCGCGGGCACCGCTTTGCTCGCGGCGCAGGCCGGTGATCCAGGCTTCTTTGCCTTTCAGGGCGCGTTCCAGCGGTTCCATCTTGCGGATGCCGCAGCAAGCCTTGCGTAGATCGATGCTTTTGTACATCGCATCCAGGCCTTCTTTGGCTACGAAATGCACCACGGCTTCCTCGACCGGTTTGTAAATGGCGACCGGTGCGCGCGACCCGGCTTTGAACCGCTCCAGCAGGTCCAGCGTCTGCGGGTGCAGGCGGCCGGTTTCCAGCACGAAAATTCCGATGTCGAGCTTCAGGGTGTTGATGATGTGGCTGATCACCACATCTTCTGCGCCCAGGCTGGAAGCCTGTGTGACGCGGACTGCGCCCTCTTCGGAGGCAGCGTATTGCGCAGCGGCCTGTGCCAGCACGTGTTGCGCCTCCTGGATACGCAGGCTGTAGTCCTTGGACGGGCGGGCGTTCAGATCAATAGCGCTCATGCTGCGACTTCCTTGTTGTTTTCACGGCTGAAGACCGGTTTGGGTGTGACGGCGTCGCCCTGGTAGAAGGCCCGATAGCGGTCGAATTGCTTTTGCGCGAATTCCAGATTCTGGTCGGCGCGCAGGACTGCCACGCTAAAACCCTGGCGTTCCATTTGCACCAGTTGGTCGATCAGTACATCCCCCGTGGCGCGGATTTCACCGGTGAAACCGGAACGGCGGCGCAGATAAAAGGCCTGGGTGTAGGCGCGTCCATCGGTGAACTTGGGGAAGTGCAGGTCGATGCGCTTGACGCCTTCCAACGCCAGGGTGCGCGGGTCTTCGGTGTTGGCCACCACCAGGGTGTTGGCGGCGGTTTCCTGGGAGCTTGGGTCCGCAGCGGATAGCAGTTTCATGGTTGTATGGGTCATGGGGTATCAAGCTTCCTGAGCGTCACGGGCATAGCCTTCGGACTTGGGCAACTGGTGCAATTCGGTATGCGGGTCGATCAGGCGGGCTAAATTGGCTGCCAGCTTGAAGGCATCGAAACCTACCCGGCGCAAGGTATCGATAAAGGTCTCACGACCATTGCGGTTCAGGCGGTAGGTGTCCAGCACCGCCTCGATCACGCCCGGGATTTCGCCCGCGCCAAAAGATGGACCGACGACTTTGCCCGGAATGGCCGGACCGCTCAAGGTGGAGCCATCGGAGCCACCCAGCGACACCTGGTACCACTCCTTGCCGTCCTTATCGACGCCCAGAATGCCGATGTGACCGCTGTGGTGGTGGCCGCAGGAGTTGATGCAACCGCTGATGTGCAGGTCGATCTCGCCCAAGTCGTGCAGTTCGTCCATGTCCTGGTAACGCTCGGTAATGGCTGCCGCAACGGGGATGGAACGGGCATTGGCCAGGGCGCAGAAGTCGCCACCCGGGCAGGCAATCATGTCGGTCAACAGGCGCACGTTGGAGCGTGCCAGACCGGCATGGCTGGCGGCTTGCCACAGAGCTGGCAGGTCCTGCTCACGGACCCAGGGCAGCAACAGATTCTGGTCGTGCGTGACGCGTACTTCACCGGCGCTGAATTCATCGGCCAGGTCGGCTGCGGTGTCGAGTTGGTCGGCATCGGCGTCCCCGGGGGCCTGACCCAGGCGTTTGTACGACAGCGTGACGGAGCGCAGCGCCGGGTTCTTGTGCAAGGCCACGTTCTGCTTGAGCCAACGCGCGTAGTCGGCCTGGCGCTCGGCGGGCACCTTGACATTGCGGGCGGGTGCTGCCAAGTCCAGCGTCGGCGGTACAAAGCTGGCGGTGACACGGTCCAACTCGGCCTGGGTGATAGTGTGCGGAGCGCCATCGAGGGTGATGATTTG
>CAIQEX010000073.1 GCA_903870955.1 uncultured beta proteobacterium | reverse complement strand
CGAGGAGTCGCTTTATGCAGACTGGCGTAGCAACTGGGGCAACAACGGCTGACACCGCTGCCCCCGCGAACACTCAAACGGCGCAGCGCATAGGTGTGCCGCGCGAAATTTTCCCCGGTGAAAAACGTGTGGCCACCGTTCCCGAGGTGGTGGAAAAACTCATCAAACTGGGTTTTTCTGTCGCAGTGGAATCCGGAGCGGGCAACGCGGCTGATTTGAGCGATGACGCCTATCGGGCCTCCGGCGCGACGGTGGTCGACAGTGCCGCACAGCTCTGGGCCACATCGGACTTGGTGTTCAAAGTGCGCCCTCCCACAACGGATGAAGTGGCCGCTATGCACGAAGGGCAGACGCTGATCAGTTTCATCTGGCCAGCGCAAAACCCCGATTTGATGCAGCAACTCAAGGACAAAAAAGTCACAGTGCTGGCTATCGATGCGCTCCCACGCACACTAAGCCGCGCCCAGAAGATGGATGCATTGACCTCGCAAGCTGGCGTCGCAGGTTATCGCGCCGTCATTGAGGCTGCCAACGCCTTCGGTCGATTCTTCAACGGTCAGATCACGGCCGCGGGCAAGGTCGCTCCGGCCAAAGTGTTTATCGCCGGTGCTGGTGTCGCGGGCTTGGCCGCAATCGGCACTGCCGCAGGTTTGGGTGCCATCGTGCGGGCCAACGACACGCGTGCTGAAGTGGCTGACCAGGTCATGTCACTGGGAGGCGAATTCGTCAAGGTTGAGTACGAGGAAGAGGGCGGCGGTGGCGGCGGTTACGCCAAGGTCATGAGCGAGGGCTTCCAGCAGGCCCAGCGCGAGATGTACGCCAAGCAAGCCAAGGACGTGGACATCATCATCACCACGGCGCTGATTCCCGGCAAGCCCGCTCCCAAGCTCATCACTGCCGAGATGGTGAAGAGCATGAAGCCCGGCAGCGTGATTGTGGATATGGCGGCCGAGCAGGGTGGCAATTGTGAGTTGACCGAACCCGGCAAGGCCGTGGTGAAGCACGGTGTGACCATCGTCGGCTACACCGATCTGGTGTCGCGTCTGTCGCGCCAGTCGTCGACGCTGTATTCGACCAACCTTTTCCGCCTCACCGAAGAGTTGTGCAAGACCAAGGACGGCATCATCAACGTCAACTTCGAAGACGATGCGATTCGGGGTCTGACCGTCACCAAAGACGGCGAAATCACCTGGCCCGCGCCTGCACCCAAGGTCGCGGCCGCTCCCGCTGCACCTAAACCAGCGGCAGCACCCGTGGCGAAGAAGGCGCATGGTCATGGCGCTCCGAGCGAACCCATGGCGGGCAACAAGCTGGCCATCATGTTCGGTGTGGCGGCGGCCCTGTTCTGGTTTGTTGGCGCGAATGCGCCGCAGGCGTTCCTGGCGCACTTCACGGTGTTTGTGCTGGCCTGCTTTGTGGGCTACATGGTGGTGTGGAACGTCAAACCGGCCTTGCACACGCCACTTATGAGCGTGACCAACGCCATCAGCAGCATCATCGCCATTGGCGCGCTGGTGCAGATTGCGCCGCCCCTGGTGGTCGGAGCTGCGGGCAGGCCCGACGACTGGATTCGCTGGTTGGCGGCTGCAGGCATTGTGCTCACGTCCATCAATATGTTCGGCGGCTTCGCCGTGACCCAGCGCATGCTGGCCATGTTCCGTAAATAAGGGAGACGACACATGTCTGCAAGTTTGGCTACCGTCTCCTATATCGGAGCAACCATTCTCTTCATTCTCAGCTTGGGCGGATTGTCCAATCAGGAATCTTCACGCCGGGGCAATCTGTTCGGCATGATCGGTATGACCATCGCGGTGCTCGCCACCGTGATCGGCCCGCAGGTGGGCGCCTCTGGCATCGCCTGGATCATTGGTGCCATGGTCGTTGGCGGTGGCATCGGCTTGTATGCCGCGCGCACCGTGCAAATGACACAGATGCCGGAACTCGTCGCGCTCATGCACAGCATGGTCGGTCTGGCGGCGATGCTGGTTGGCTTTGCTACGTTCATCGACCCGGAAGCCGCCAAGGAATTCACAGGCGCAGCCAAGTCGATCCACGAGATGGAAATCTACATTGGCATCCTGATTGGCGCTGTGACCTTCTCGGGTTCCATAATCGCTTTTGGCAAGCTGTCAGGTCGCATCGGTGGCAATCCGCTGTTGTTGCCCGGACGGCACTGGTTGAACCTGGCCGGTCTGCTGGTGGTGATTTATTTTGGCAGCGTGTTCCTGAACGCGCACACCATTGGTGAAGCCATGACGCCGGTGATCGTGATGACCGTCATCGCCCTGCTATTTGGTGTCCACATGGTGATGGCCATTGGCGGTGCTGACATGCCGGTGGTGGTGTCCATGCTGAATAGCTATTCGGGTTGGGCGGCTGCCGCGACCGGGTTCATGCTGTCCAACGACTTGTTGATCGTCGTCGGTGCATTGGTCGGTTCCAGCGGCGCCATCCTTTCGTACATCATGTGCAACGCCATGAATCGCAACTTCATCAGCGTGATTGCCGGTGGTTTTGGCACGACCAGTGCGACCCCGAAACCCGCAGGCGGCGCAGCCCAGCCTGCAGGCGAAGTGGTGTCGATAAATGCGACTGAAACCGCAGAGCTGTTGCGTGAATCCAAGAGCGTGATCATCGTTCCGGGCTACGGCATGGCGGTGGCGCAGGCCCAGCACACGGTGTTCGAAATCACGCGGGTGTTGCGTGAAAAAGGCGTGACCGTTCGCTTCGGTATTCACCCGGTGGCGGGTCGTATGCCGGGTCACATGAACGTGTTGTTGGCCGAGGCCAAGGTGCCCTACGACATCGTCTTTGAAATGGATGAATTGAATGATGACTTCCCGGCCACCGATGTGTCCATCGTGATCGGGGCCAACGACATCGTCAACCCTGCCGCGCAGGATGACCCCACCAGCCCCATCGCCGGTATGCCGGTGCTGGAAGTCTGGAAGGCGAAGACCTCGATTGTGATGAAACGCAGCATGGCCTCGGGCTACGCTGGCGTGGATAACCCGCTGTTCTACAAAGAGAACAACCGTATGCTGTTCGGTGATGCCAAGAAAATGCTGGACGAAGTGTTGACGGTGCTCAAGGCTTGATCCGCTCTATTCGACTCCGCGTCAGAGCCAGCAATTGAGAATAGAAGCCCCGTTGCTGCAAAGTACGGGGCTTTTGTACGTTTTGGCTAGGGAAAATACTAGCCAGTGAAGTGGTGATTTAGATCAAAAATGTTTTTGCTGCATAGTGGCTGCACTCTGCAGTCAGCATCCCCCGTGCGAAGCAAGGTTGGAGTCCTGAGACAAGGATGGAGACAAAAAACATGACGCAGCACAAATGGCTTGAAAGTTACCCACCTGGTGTTCCACCAGACATAGACGTTGGCCTGTATGGCTCGCTGGTGGATCTCATGGAAGAGAGCTTTCATAAGCATGCCCGGTCGGTCGCCTACAGTTTTATGGGGCACGACTTCAGCTATGGGAAAACCGATGCATTGAGCCAGGCTTTTGCCGGATACCTGCAGAGTCTGGGTCTGACCCGGGGCGACCGGGTTGCCATCATGATGCCCAACGTGCCCCAGTATCCGGTGGCGGTGGCGGCCATATTGCGTGCCGGTTTTGTGGTGGTCAATGTCAACCCGTTGTACACACCGCGCGAGTTGGAGCACCAACTTAAAGACAGCGGTGCCAAGGTCATCATCATCATCGAGAACTTTGCCAGCACACTCGAGAAGTGTCTGGCGGCCACGCCCATCAAGCATATTGTTCTGTGTGCCATGGGAGACCAACTCGGGTTGCTAAGGGGCGCCTTGGTCAACTATGTGGTGCGTCAGGTCAAGAAGATGGTGCCGCCTTTTAACCTGCCCGGGGCCGTGCGCTTCAATCAAGCGCTAGCAAGTGGCAGAAGGGCTGCTTTTACCCGTCCGACCTTCAAGCCCGACGATGTGGCGGTACTGCAATACACCGGGGGCACCACAGGCGTTTCCAAGGGTGCAGTGCTGTTGCACAGCAACGTGTTGGCCAACGTGCTGCAGTCCGAGGCCTGGAACGCACCCGTCATGAGTCGGGTGCCAGCGGGTGTGCAGCCCACCAGCGTCTGTGCGCTGCCGCTGTACCATATCTTCGCCTTCACCGTGTGCATGATGCTGTCCATGCGGGTGGGCGGCAAGCTCGTATTGATCGTCAACCCACGCGATATTCCGGGCGTGCTCAAGGAGTTATCGCAGCACACCATCCACAGCTTTCCGGCGGTCAATACGCTGTTCAACGCGCTTGCGACGCACCCTGATTTCAATACCGTCAACTGGAGCCAGCTCAAGGTGTCCCTGGGTGGCGGCACGGCAGTGCAGAGTGCGGTGGCCAAATTGTGGTTCGAGAAAACTGGCTGCCCGATTTGTGAGGGCTATGGCCTGAGCGAAACCTCTCCTTCTGCGAGTTGCAATCCGGTGACCTCGACCGAGTACACCGGCACGATTGGCGTGCCCTTGCCATCCACTGAATTCAAACTGTTGAATGATGAGGGCGCGGAAGTCGGTCCCGGTGAGTCGGGCGAAATCGCCATCAAGGGGCCGCAGGTCATGGCCGGTTATTGGCAGCGCCCGGATGAGACCGCCAAGGTCATGACGCCCGATGGTTTCTTCAAGACGGGCGATATTGGGGTGGTGGATGCGCGTGGTTTTTTCAAAATCGTGGATCGCAAGAAAGACATGATTCTGGTCAGCGGTTTCAATGTCTTTCCTAACGAGTTGGAGGACGTGGTGGGTCAGATGCCGGGCGTGATGGAGTGCGCCTGTGTGGGCGTGAGCGATGCCAAGTCGGG
>CAIQEX010000072.1 GCA_903870955.1 uncultured beta proteobacterium | reverse complement strand
GCCGCTGGAGAGCGGGCCCACGCTCTACTTGCCGCATTCGCAAAAATACGCAGAGGGCTATCTGGTGGCGGGAATGCCGGCGTTTCAGGAATACTTTGACCAACACCATGTGCAGCTGCCGCTAAGCAAGGGTGACGGCATTTTCTTCAACCCGGCGTTGATGCATGCTGCCGGCCACAACCGCTCTGCGGACATTCGCCGCATGGCCAATCTGCTGCAGGTTTCATCTGCCTTTGGGCGTTGCATGGAGACCGTGGACCGGGTGCGCATGGCGCAGCGGCTGTACCCCAGCTTGTTGCAGATACATAGCATCGGGCGCATGGCTGTTGCGGACCTCGACGCCGCCGTGGCTGCGAGTGCCGAGGGCTATGCCTTCCCCACCAATCTGGACCGCGATCCGCCCATTGGCGGGTTGGCACCGCAGAGCCAGCAGGACCTGATGCGCAGCGCATTGGCGCAAGGTCACACACCCGGGCAGTTCAACGCCACTTTGCAGGCTCAGGCGCAAACGCGCTTGAGCTGATGATCCATTCCATTTCATAACAGGAGACAACCATGTCTGACCCTCACGCACGCGCCTCTCTGCAAGGCCAGGTCGCCATCGTCACCGGCGGCACCCAAGGCTTGGGCGCGGCCATTGCCGCCACCTTCGCCGAGCGCGGTGCCCGCGGTGTGGTGATCTGTGGCCGCAACGCCACCAAGGGCGCAGCCCAAGTCGAGAAGCTCACTGCGTTGGGCACGCATGCAGTCTATGTACAGGCTGATCTGGGCTTTGTGGAAGACTGCCGCAAGGTGGTGCAGCAGGCCGACGCCACCTTTGGCCGGGTGGACATTCTGGTGAACGCTGCCGCCAGCACCGACCGCGGAACCATCCTCGACACCGAGCCAGAACTGTTCGATGCCATGTTTGCCATCAATGTAAGGGCACCGTTTTTCCTGATGCAGGATGCCATCAAGGTCATGAAACGCGAAAGTATTCAGGGCAGCATCGTCAACATTGGGTCCATGTCGGCCATGGCCGGTCAACCTTTTCTCGCTGCCTATTGCACCACCAAAGGCGCCCTTGCTACGCTCACGCGCAACACCGCCTACGCGCTGCTGCGCAATAGAATTCGCGTGAACGGCCTGAACATTGGCTGGATGGCCTCAGAAGGCGAAGACCGTATCCAGCGCGAGTTCCACCACGCCGATGCCGATTGGCTCGACAAGGCTTCCGCGGCACAACCCAATGGCCGCCTGGTCGATCCCTTCGAAGTGGCCCGCGCCGTGGCCTTTTTGTGCAGTGCCGAATCCGGCTTGATGACCGGTTCGGTGATCGAATACGACCAGTCCGTGTGGGGTGGTTTTGACGGTGCGCCGCACCCGGTTGCACCGCTTTAATCAACTTTCGATCAAGACAGATGTGAGGCCAGAAAGCAGACTTGGTTTTGCCTACCGCATGTTCCAAACCAAAGTCCCTGCCCGTGAACCCCTTTGCCATCGCCTCCTTGTCGCTGTTTTGCGTTGTGTTGGTGTTGCGCCTGCTTCAGCGCCGCAATGCATGGCGTGTCTCGGATACGGCTTGGCCGTTCTATGCCAAGACACCTTTGGTTGGCCCCGCGCAGGTGCTGTACCAGCGTCTGGTGACTGCCCTGCCAGGACATACCGTGATGTCCAACGTGCCGGTCAGCGCCGTGCTGGTGGTCAAACGGGGGCACGACGCCAAAACCTGGACCCGCCGCATCCGTGATTTGCAATACGACTTTGTGGTCTATGCAAAGGATGCAACCATGCTGGTCGCTATCGATCTGCTGGACCATCTGCAAAGTGAGCGCGAACCATCAAGTGCTGATGAAATAAAAGCCAGGGCCAGCGCGGCTGCCGGTGTCCGCCTGCTGCATTGGCAGACTAAAGCTTTGCCGGAGCACGCGGATATTCAAGCACTGTTTGCCGTCCCCTTAACGCAGATCTTCGAAGACATTTCATCCAGCGCCAATGCCTCCTGGTGGCCACCGCTTTCCAGCGGAACGGGCAACTCGCGCGTGCATTGAATCTCGGGGACATAGCTTCCAAGCGGCGCAGCTGCACACGTTGATTAGTCTTTAATCAGCATTTCGAAAAATCAACCTGCATTCCATCAAGATTTTTGCCGAGCTGGGCGACAGACTCCCAACTGCCATGGTGCATCACCCTGTGCAAACGCAATTTGTCTCTATCCCATCCGAAATATCTTATGAACAACAACACAGAAATTCAAGAAATCATTCGCACCTATTACGCAGTTTTCAACGCCAAGACCGGTAATCCATCGACACTGGATGCCATTCTTGCATCGACCTGGAGGAACTATTCCAGCGACACGGTGTATGCCGAAAAGCCAGCATTTATAG
>CAIQEX010000071.1 GCA_903870955.1 uncultured beta proteobacterium | reverse complement strand
GGTGGCCACCTTCCTTTTGGCCCTTGTCGTCACCGCCTGCGGTGGTGGAAACGGTGGTACGGCAGCGCCTCCATCCGACTTCAAGGTAACGCCTGGCAACGGTCAAGTTACCCTTACCTGGACCGCTCAGCCTGGGGTGGATTACTGGGTGATGTATGCGCCCACGGCAATACCCATCGACATCAAGAACCCACCCAGCAACCATGCGTGGCTGACCAACAACATCACGTCCCCCTACGTTTTGAACGGCCTGACCAATGGCGTGACCTATTCCTTCGCCATGAATGCGCGAACGGGCGGTGGCAAAGGTGGGGCGCAAACCGCCTCGGTATCAGCCGTACCCCGCTACGCAGGCTCAACCTGGATTTCTGGCACCAGCACATTAAGTGCTATGCGGGGTCTGGCCTATGGCACCGCCAGTGACTCCACATTGAATTATGTCGCGGTGGGTGCTGCCGGTACGATTTACAAGGGCATTGAGGGCGTAATCCAAGGTGTGACTGGGATGGTGTGGAACACCGTCACGCCGGTTGCCAATATCAACTTCAATGCCGCCACGTATGCATTTGGAAAATTTATTGCCGTGGGCGACAGTGGTACCAACAATATCTACACCAGCGCGGATATGGCGACTTGGACCGCTGCGACAACCTCCGTCACAACCAAACTGAATGCAATTGCCAGCAATGGCACAACGGTGTTGGCGGTGGGAGACTTGGGCACCCTGTTTTCCAGCGCGAACGGCAGTACCTGGACAACCATTCCCGCCCTCGCCGGTACCCCTAACCTCTACGGTGTGGGCTATTCCGCGGGTGGTTATTGGATTGTCGTTGGCCAGAATGGTTTCATCTCTACCAGCACTGACCTGACGACCTGGACCACACGTTTCAACACCGGCTCCACGCTGCGAAGCGTCGCGGCCAGTGCTGCCAATGTCTTTGTTGCAGTTGGAGATAGTGGTGCCTTTGTAAAAAGCACGGATGGAGTGACCTGGACTGCCCAGACAGCATTTTCATCTGCCAACCTTTACGCGCTCACCACCGACTCGGTTCAATTCATTGCAGTGGGACAAGGTGGAGCCATCTATACCAGCCTGGACGCCTCCAGTTGGGCCGCTGCAACGAGCAACACCAATTCCAATGATTTGACAGCGGTGGTGGGATCGGCCAGCAAATATGTTGCCGTGGGCGCTGCAGGTGCCAACATATCCTCGGTCCATTAGTTGGTAAAAACCGGCGTGGGCCTTTTGGTTCACCCAGCAAAAAGGCCTCTTGCGAGGCCTTTTTTGCTTTGGAACGATGTGACGCTTATTGAGCGACAGCAGCCTTCTTGTGCTTGATCTTGTGGATCTTTGCCGCGTGGGCCTTTTTATGCGCGTGCTTCTTGGCAGGCGCCGTGGCCGCCATCGAAGCACCGGCAAAGGCAAACATCATCACAGCAACAATCAACGACTTCAACTTCATTACTCACTCCAGATATTAAAAACGGAAAACTAAACGCCGCGAATCGTAGCACGAGGCAGATAGTCTCTCTATTCAGGCCAGCCAATCCAGCGCATGCATGTAGGCTGGTTGAACCATCAGTGCATCCCAATCGCTGTCGCTCTGATGTGGCAACAAAGCCAATCGGCGCTCGTCACTGGGCTCTGACGGTTGCCACTGCCCCTTGACCTGAGCTTCGGTCAACCCGGCTATGAGCTCGTCTATGGCCCGCCCTCCGCCTTCACTGCTAGCTAAGGACTGGTTGCACAGCAGCACCAGGTCACAACCGGCCTGCAAAGCCTCCACAGCGGCCTCGGTATAGCTGAGTTGCCTGCCATCCAGCATGCGCGCTCCGGCCATGGACAAGTCATCGCTAAAAATGGCACCTGTAAAGCCCATTTGCCCCCGCAGGATCTCGTTTAACCACTTGCTGGAAAAGCCCGCCGGACGGCTATCCACCTTCGGGTAAATCACATGGGCAGGCATGACGCTGGACAAGCTGTTGCTGAGCCAACGATAGGGCGCGGCATCGTCTTGCAAGATGGCCTTGAGGCTGCGGCGATCGATCGGAATGTCGGTATGGGAATCCGCCTTGACAAAACCGTGGCCTGGGAAATGTTTGCCACAATTGGCCATGCCACTTTGCAGTAGACCCTGCATCAGGCTCTTGGCCAACAGGCTCACCACGCGCGGGTCCCGGGCAAAGGCACGGTCACCAATGACGCCGCTGCTGCCATAGTCCAAATCCAGCACCGGCGTGAAACTGAGATCCACACCGCAGGCGCGCAACTCAGCACCCAGCACATAGCCGCACGCCGTGGCCGCATTGGTGGCATCCATCGGACCCGCCTTCTTCTTGGCTTGGGGTTCGGCCAACCACATCTCGCCCAATGCGCGCATGGGTGGCAAATGGGTAAAGCCATCGGTCTTGAAGCGTTGCACCCTGCCGCCCTCGTGGTCCACACAAATCAGCAGATCGGAGCGCAGTTTTTTGATGCTGCGGCACAACGCGGTGAGCTGCTCACGATCTTGCCAGTTGCGGGCAAACAGGATCAGTCCACCGACCAGCGGGTGCTTCAGCCGTTCCCGGTCCACTGGCGTCAATTTCAAACCGGCGATATCGATAATCAGGGGAGCGTGCAGGGTCATGGAAGATTCGATTTGATTGAAATGGGTGCTAGTTTGGGGCACTAACTGGACCGGCAGTTTCGACCACGCAAAAACTGGCGGCGTAATCGGTTTCGTCGGTGACACTGACATGAACCAGAAGACTCCGTTGTTCAAACCAGTCCTTGAGCACGCC
>CAIQEX010000070.1 GCA_903870955.1 uncultured beta proteobacterium | reverse complement strand
TTGGCGCGGGTGGTCGAGTTGGGCATCCCGGTAAATTGCGGCTCCATCGACATGCTGGGTCAGTTGACTGCAGTGAGCCCGGGCCACCCGGTTTGGCTGCGCATCAACCCCGGCTTTGGTCATGGCCACAGCAACAAGACCAATACCGGCGGCGAGCACAGCAAGCATGGCATCTGGCACGGTGATCTGGCACACGCGTGTGCACAAATCAAGTCGCTGGGTCTGAAATTGCAAGGCTTGCATATGCATATCGGCTCAGGGGTGGATTACAGCCATTTGCAAGAGGTTTGCGGCGCCATGATCGAGTTGGTTAAAACTGCCCAATCCCTGGGACTGGATCTGCACGCGATCTCCGCCGGCGGTGGCCTGTCCATCCCCTACCAGGCGGGCGAGCCCACGATTGATACCGCGCATTACTTTGCCCTGTGGGATGCGGCACGCCAGACCATTGCCAGCATGCTAGGCCACGCGGTAGAACTGGAGATTGAACCGGGTCGTTACCTGGTGGCTGAGTCCGGTGTGCTGGTGAGTGAGGTGCGAGCCAGCAAATACCAAGGTAGTCAGCACTTTGTGCTGGTGGATGCGGGCTTTAGCGACCTGATGCGCCCAGCCATGTACGGCAGTTACCACGGCATGGAAATCATCCACGCGGATGGCAGCCTACCCACGACGGAGCGGCACAGCACCGTGGTGGCGGGCCCGCTCTGTGAGTCGGGCGACGTGTTTACCCAGGGCGAGGGCGGCGTCGTGCTGCAACGCGAATTGGCAACCGCCCAAGTGGGCGACTTGCTGGTGATTCACGACACCGGGGCCTATGGTGCCTCTATGTCATCGAACTACAACACGCGTCCGCTGATTCCAGAAGTGCTGGTGCAGGATGGCCAAGCCCGGCTGATCCGGCGCCGCCAGACCGTGTCGGAGTTGCTGGCTCTGGAAGCGATTTAACGCGAAAAGTTCAGTGCCCGCTTCTCTGGTGGGGCGCGAAGCGACCGCACGTCGGGCAGGCGCAAACTAGCCTTGCGCGACCGGTCGACTGGGGTCACTGCACCACTCGCTCCAGCTTCCTGCAAAGAGCGCCGTGCGACCCAGCCCGGCAATTTCCATGGCCAGGATGTTGGGCACCGCGCTGACACCGCTGCCACAGTGGTGCACCACATCTGCAGAATTGCGCTGACCCAGAAGCGCCGTGAATTCAGCGCGCAGGGTTGCTGCGTCTTTAAACCGGCCATCGGCGCCAATATTTTGGTTGAAGGGTCGGTTTAGTGCGCCTGGAATGTGGCCGGCTACGGAGTCAATGGGTTCGACCTCGCCCTTAAAGCGGGGCGCACCGCGCGCGTCGACAATGGTTTGGCCGGGTTTGCCCAGATGGGAGACCACGGCGGTGATGTCCACCAGTTGAACCAAAGAATCACCCAACTCAAATGGGGTGGCTGGCCGAACGGACTCTTCGCCACTGGCTACCGCACCATCCGCTGCTTGCCAGGCCTGAAAGCCGCCATCCAGCACGGCCACGTTTTCGTGCCCCAGCCACTTCAGCATCCACCACAAGCGGCCACAGTAATTGGCGCCCTGGCGGTCATAGACGACGGCCTGCATGGAGTTATCAAAGCCCACGCTGCCTAGCCATGACGCAAAGACATCGCGTGCCGGCAATGGATGGCGCCCGCCCGATGCGGCGCGCGTCAAGCTGCGATCGCCTTTGGCGCTGAGTGCATTGTCCAGATGGGCGTAGACGGCGCCAGGGATGTGCGCCTCGCGATACTGGGTTGGGCCAGTTTCGGGCTGCATCAGGTCACAACTGCAGTCAAACACCATGCAGGGGACTTTGTTGTCCAGCAAAGCCTGCAGCTGGGTGGCTGAAATCAGGGTGGTGAACGGGGTCGAAATAGTGTTCGAAAGTGCGGTCATGTGAGGGACTCCAGAGTTGGCTACGCGCAGTGTAGCCAAGCAGCGGGCTTATCCCTCATAGGCCTGCAGTTGATCCAGCGAGTGAATCACAATTTCGCGGTTGGCGACGTCAATGATTTGCAGTTGATTGAGCGACGAAAGAGCCCGGCTCACGGTCTCTAACGTGACATTGAGATAGCTTCCGATATCGCGCCGTGTCATGGGCAAGGTAAATCTCTTGGCCGAATGACCCAGGGTCGCATGGCGCTCTGATTGTTCGATCAAAAATCGGGCAACCCGGATTTCTGATTTGGCCGCGTGGGTAATTGCGTAAGCCAATTGTTGTCTGGAAACTTCCCGACTGATGGTCCAGTAGAGCAAGCGTCCGACACCGTCATCGGAATGGTCATTAAAAAAAGAATCATCGACCGGCAGGCGTATGACCTCGCAATCCAGCAGGGCTGAACACTGGCACCCGTAGTGCTGCTGACACACACCCTCTGCCCCCAGAACATCACCCTGCATGGAAAAAGACATGACGTGCTCGCTACCCTCCGCGTGGGTGATAGCCGTCTTCATGTTGCCGTGCCGAATAAGATACAGGCCGCTAAACGCCTGTCCCATCAAGAAAAGAGTCTGTCCTGCCCTGACTCGCCGACGACGAAAGATCGGCTTGTGCATTTCAGCGCTGCAGGGGCCGTGGTATTGCAGCAGTTGCACCACCTCGTTCAAGGTTGACCACTCGCAATGCAGGTCGAATTCTCGGACTTCAGAATTGGCGTGGAATACTTGTGCTTGGGAATTATTGACAAACATGTGTGAAAAATATAGTTAAATATTATAGTTTTTATGATTTTTATTAACTATTTTTCAACATTTTGTTGAAAATATTGGTGAATTATAGAGTGAAAATAGATTTCATCGATATATCCCACTAACTTGCTAAGTTGCTTGAAATCGCTTCGCATCTTCGGGCGATGCGGGTGGTCGAGCGCAGTCCCAACGCACCCGTTGCATCGCAATTGAATACAGCTTTCGATAGTGCGAAATCAAGCTTCGCCGCAACAGACGTGCTCTATTGCAGTTCCGAGACTCGCGTGTCGGGAAGCGCACGGGCGCGCAATACCGTGGCCAGGATGCCGCTGGCAACGATGGTTGCAATACCGAGCCAGCCCATGGATGTGACGTGGTCGCCAAACAGGGTCAGGCTGAAGATGGAGGCAAACACAATGCCGGCGTACTGCATGCTGGCCACCACCAGGGTCGAACCTTGGCTGTACGCGCGTGTCATGCACCATTGGCCCAAAGAAGCCAGCACTCCGATGGGTATGACCCAGGCTGCATCCTGCCAGCGCACGTTGGCCCACGGCGTCATATCGGTCATGAGCATGCCCGCCGCGCCGACAATCGCAGTGCCCACTGAAAAGTAAAACACCGTTCGCTCTTCCGGCTCACCGACGCGGCCTAGAGCCGTTACCTGCATATAGGCCAGTGCGGCGCCCATGCCCGATAACAAACCCACCACACCCGCAAAAAGCTGGTCATGGTCGATCGTGGGGCGCAATGTCATGACGACACCGGCGAAGCCCATTAACACCGTAAACAACAAGGGCCCCTGCTTTTCCGGCTCACCGTAAAGCAGAGCACCGCCCACGATGAAGGCAGCAACCCAAACGCCACTCATGTAGTTCAACGTCATAGCGGTAGCCAGTGGCAAGTGCGCAATGGCAAAGAACCAGGAGCCCAGGGATACCACGCCAATCGCACTTCGCGTCAGGTGCATCATCGGCACCGGCGTGCGAAGCCGGGTTCCCCTGGCCCGCATCACGACCGCCATGAACAGGATACTGACGATGCCGCGATAAAAAACCAGTTCAAAGGTGTTGAAGCTATGGGACGCGAATTTGATGCCCACCGCCATGCTGGCGAAGAAAAATGACGCCACCACCATCCACAAAGCTTGCACTAGGCGACGCCTTTCATGCTCTTGCTGTACCACTCGTGAAAGTGTTGCATGCCATCTTCCATGGGGCTTTGGTAGGGGCCAACTTCGTTGTCGCCCCGCGCAAGCAGAGCCGCACGCCCGGCGTCCATGCGCTCGCCAATTTCATCATCTTCAATGCAGGTTTCCATATAGGCTGCCTGCTGCGCCTCGACAAACTCGCGCTCGAAAGCCGCAATCTCTTCCGGGTAGTAGAACTCCACCATGTTCATGGTTTTGTTTACGCCCATCGGGTGCAGGGTCGAAACGGTCAACACATGCGGATACCACTCGATCATGATGTGCGGGTAATAGGTCAGCCAGATGGCACCGTGCTGGGGTGGCACATGATTTCGGTATTGCAACAATGCCTCGTGCCAGCGCGCATACACCGGGCTGCCTGCCTTGCCCAAGCGGTTGGCGACTCCCACCGTCTGCACCGAATGGTGTTCGCCGAATTCCCAGCGTAAATCGTCGCAGGTGACGAAATGCCCAAGTCCCGGATGGAAAGGCCCTACATGGTAATCCTCCAGGTAGACCTCGATAAAGGTCTTCCAGTTGTAATTGCACTCGTGCATTTCCACACGGTCCAGTACGTAGCCGTCAAAGCGCAAGTCGGCACGCGGCCCCATCGTGGCCAGTTGTGCGGCAACGTCAACGCCATTTTGTTCAAACAAAAGACCATTCCATTCCTGCAACTTGTAGTTGTTCAGGTTCAAGCAGGGGTCGTGGCTGAAATGAGGGGCTCCCAAGAGCGTTCCAACTGGGGAGTTACCGCCGTTGGAGCCGCTATAGGTCCAGCGGTGCAACGGGCAGACGATATTGCCTGCCGCACTGCCCTTGGTCGTTTGATTCAGCGAACCTCGGCCCTTGAGCATGATCGCCTGGCGATGGCGGCAGACGTTGGAAATCAACTCGATGCCGTTGGCATTGCGCACCAAAGCCCGGCCTTCACCCTCCTGGGGCAAGGCGTAGTAGTCGCCAACATTGGGCACACTCAGCGTGTGCCCCACGTAGCGCGGGCCACGGCTAAAGATCTGCTGCATTTCCCTGGCGTACAGCGCAGGATCAAAGTAGCTGGAAACGGGTAGTTGGCTATGCGCCTGTTGCAAGGGGAGACTGAGGTCAGACATGGATGACCTGACTCGCAGCCGGCACTGGCACTAAGCAAACGGAAGAACTAAAACGATGGGGGAGAAATGTTTTGCACAAGTTTTGCACAACTCGGTCCTAAAAAAGGTCAAAAAACCCCCTTTGCAAGGGGCTTGAAGGGCAGTTACCTCGAGAGCTGCCGGGGGGAGCATTGTAATCTGTTAATGGTTTTCCCCTGTGCAAACTATTCCCGCACAAATATTCGGTGTGCCGTGAGCGCCTAAAATCAAGCGGTGCAGATATGCCACAAATCAAAACCCTTAAGAATCCATGCCCAAGGCCAGCGCCCCATCCAAGTCAGTTTCCAGTCTTTCCAGTGAGTCGGGGAACCAGACGTCTCCTACAACCTATGAAGATGCAATCCAGGAGCTCGATGCCTTGGTACGCCGTCTGGAGTCTGGAGAAATGCCGTTGGACCAATTGTTGAGCGGCTACCAACGGGGTGCCGTGTTGCTGCAGTTTTGTCGCGACAAACTACAGGCCGTGGAAGACCAGATCAAGGTGCTCGACGATGGCGCGCTCAAGGTGTGGAAACCGCAATGATGTCGGCATCAGGCGCTAGCACGGTGGGTTCACAGGCGTTTCATCTGGAGTCGTGGTCACGCATCCGCTTAGACCAAGTGGAGCGCGCACTGGAGCAATGGATCACCACTGAAACCAGTGTCGAAGTCGGACACGCAGCACCCGCGGCCCTGGTGGAAGCCATGCGGTATTCGGTGCTTGATGGTGGCAAACGCTTGCGGCCTTTGCTGGTGTTGGCAGCCCATGAGGCCGTCGCGGGTACACCGGGTTCAGCTGCCGCTTTGCGTGCGGCCTGTGCGGTGGAGTTGATACACGCCTATTCGCTGGTCCACGATGACATGCCGTGTATGGACAACGACATATTGCGTCGGGGCAAGCCAACGGTCCACGTGCGTTTTGGCGAGGCGAGTGCCTTGCTGGCGGGCGATGCTTTGCAAGCCCTGGCCTTTGAGTTGTTAACGCCAGAAGATGCGAGTGTCGACGGTGTGACGCAAGCGCGTTTGTGCAACTTGTTGGCGCGCGCGGCTGGCAGCGCGGGCATGGCCGGCGGACAGGCCATCGATCTGGCCAGTGTCGGGCACACGCTTACGGAAGACGAATTGCGTGAAATGCACCAGCTCAAAACGGGTGCACTTTTGCAAGGTAGCGTGCTGATGGGAGCCCACTGCGGACAACCGGATTCAGTCGCCCTGACCGCATTGCGGGACTACGGTGCTGCCATTGGCTTGGCGTTTCAAGTTGTGGACGACATTCTCGACGTCACAGCTGACTCGAGCACCTTGGGTAAGACCGCCGGCAAAGATGCCGACAACGACAAGCCTACGTACGTATCTTTGATGGGTCTGGCCCGCAGCCAAACCTATGCGCAAGACCTTTTGGCCCAGGCCCAGCAGGCGCTACAACGGAGTGGTTTAAAAAATACTCTGGCTTTGGCTGCACTTGCTGACATGGTGGTAAATCGCGCTAACTAAAGGCCTGCGCTGCACAATAACGAAATGCCGAATCAATCCTACCCCTTGCTGGAAACCGTCAATGGCCCGGCCGACCTTCGCAAACTGCAGCGCCCTCAACTGCACACTTTGGCGACTGAACTGCGTCAGTTTTTGCTCAATAGTGTGGCAACAACCGGCGGTCACCTGAGTTCCAACCTGGGCACGGTTGAGCTCACCATTGCGTTGCACTATGTTTTCAACACGCCCAGTGACCGGCTGGTATGGGACGTGGGTCACCAAACCTATCCGCATAAAATTTTGACGGGCCGGCGCGCCCGTATGCCGAGCTTGCGGCAGTTAGGCGGCTTGAGCGGATTTCCTCAACGTGCGGAAAGCGAGTTCGACACCTTTGGTACCGCGCATTCCAGCACCTCCATTTCGGCGGCTTTGGGCATGGCGCAAGCGGCCAAGATCAAGGGCGAAGAGCGACGCGCCATTGCCATTATTGGCGACGGAGCCATGACTGCTGGTATGGCTTTCGAGGCCCTGAACAATGGGGGCGTTGCCGACTGTGACCTGCTGGTCATTCTGAATGACAACGACATGAGCATCAGTCCACCGGTGGGTGCGCTGAATCGCTACCTGGCACAACTGCTCAGCGGCCAGTTTTATGCGGCTGCCAAGAATGTGGGCAAAACCGTGCTGAAGGGTGCCCCTCCCTTGTTCGAACTTGCCAAGCGCATTGAGGAGCATGCCAAGGGTATGGTGGTGCCGGCGACCTTGTTCGAGAAATTTGGCTTTAACTATATTGGTCCGATTGATGGACACGATCTGGATTCGTTGATTCCTACGCTGGAAAACATTCGCCACCTGAAGGGACCGCAATTCCTGCACGTGGTGACGAAAAAGGGCCAGGGCTACAAGCTCGCTGAAGCCGATCCAGTGGCCTACCATGGCCCGGGCAAATTCGATCCCGCGGTAGGTTTGCAAAAGGCAAAGACCGCACCTGCCACCACCTTCACCCAAGTTTTCGGCCAGTGGCTATGTGACATGGCAGCAGCTGACAAGCGGCTCGTGGGTATTACCCCGGCGATGCGTGAAGGCTCTGGCATGGTTGAATATGAGCGCCTCTTTCCGCAGCGGTTTTTCGACGTCGGCATTGCTGAACAACATGCCGTGACCTTTGCTGCGGGATTGGCTACGGAAGGGCTTAAGCCTGTGGTCGCCATTTACTCTTCGTTTCTGCAGCGCGCGTATGACCAGTTGATTCACGACGTGGCGATTCAGAACCTGCCGGTGGTATTCGCGTTGGATCGTGCTGGCTTGGTGGGCGCTGATGGTGCCACGCATGCCGGTGCCTACGACATTCCCTATTTGCGTTGCGTTCCCAATATGAGCGTGGCCTGTCCGGCGGATGAAAACGAGTGCCGGCAACTGCTAAGCACGGCGTTTGCCCAGAACAGTCCCGTGGCAGTACGTTACCCGCGTGGTAGCGGCGCTGGTGTCGAAGTTAAATCCTCCTTGGATGGTTTGCCCTTTGGTCGGGGCGAGATCCGCAAGCAAGGCAGCAAGATCGCCATTCTGGCCTTTGGTACTTTGCTTTACCCGGCGCTGAAAGCGGCTGAAGCCCTGGGAGCCACTGTGGTCAATATGCGTTGGGCCAAGCCATTGGATGTAGAGCTTCTTCTGTCAGTCGCGTCCAGCCATGAGGCCTTGGTGACGCTGGAGGAGGGCGCCCTGATGGGCGGTGCCGGCAGTGCCGTGTTGGAGGCATTGCAGGCCGCAGGCGTGGTGTTGCCGGTATTGCAGCTTGGACTATCTGACGTCTTTATCGAACATGGCGACGTGGCCAAGCTTCTGGCTATGCAGGGTCTGGATGCCACGGGCATCGAGGCATCGATTCGCAAACGATTTCTACCCGAAGGTGCATCGGCCTAATAGGCCTAATAGGCCTAATCGGCGTTTACCGCGCCAGCAGGAACAAAGATGCCGATTTGATGCCGGCAATGGTCAGTAGAAGCGAACCCAACAGATGAACCGCCGCGGTCGTGAGTGCCAGCGCGTAGCGCTGTTGCATCAACATGGTTACCACTTCAGCTGAAAAACTCGAGAAGGTGGTCAGTGCCCCGAGAAAACCGGTGACCAATGCCAGACGCCAGAGTGGGTCCAACTGCGGCATGGCTTGAAAAATAGCCACGCAGACCCCCACCAGATAGCCACCGATCAGATTGGCGGCCAGTGTTCCCACGGGCAGCGTGGTACCGGCCACCGCCAGCGTTGGATTGAGCCAAAGCGACAACTGCCAACGGGCGAGAGCGCCCAAACAGGCACCCATGCAGATGGACAGCACGGGCAACATCAGCGTACCTCGGCACCGCTATCGGGCGCAGCGAAGGGCAGTTGATTGACCGTCAGGCCGGTGGCCGAAAGTTTGCTTGCCGTGGCAGGTTTGATGCCTTTGACCCGCTGCATGAAATCGGCCCAATCCTTGAATGGGCCTTGTTCACGCGCAAGGAGAATGCGGGCCGTGCTGCTCGGACCCAGACCCCGCACACTGTCGAGTTCGGCTTCATTGGCCGTGTTGACTTCAAGTGCCTGCGCTGACAAGGACAGGACGCAGCAAAGCGTGGTGAAAATCTGTTTTAGCATCGTAGCCTCAGACCTTAGACATCCATTCCACATATTTGGCGACACCGGTTTGCACATCGACAAACGCATGGTCGCAGCCCGTGGAGCGCAACGCTGTGAGATCGGCCTGGGTGTAGCTTTGGTACTTGCCACGCAAGGCATCCGGGAATGCGATGTACTCCAACTGACCTTGCTGAACCATCGCCTCCAGTGAAAGTGCCGTCTCACCCTTGCTGGCGCGCAAGGCATTGACGACGGATGTGGCGACATCGTTAAAGGGTTGGGCGCGGCCGGTGCCGAGGTTAAAAATCCCGCATTGCGCCGGATGGTCAAAGAACCACAGGTTGACGGCGACCACGTCATCGATAAAGACGAAGTCGCGCATTTGTCCACCCGGGGCATAGCCGCCATATTCGCCAAACAGTTTGACCCGTCCCTCGGCCTTGAACTGGTTGAATTGGTGGAAGGCCACACTGGCCATGCGGCCCTTGTGTTGTTCGCGTGGTCCATAGACATTGAAGTAGCGAAAACCCACTACTTGGTGTGTACGTCCGCCCTTGGTGCGCTCGAAGTTGACGCCGCATTCCCGGCGCATGCGCTGGTCAAATAACAGTTTGGAATAGCCATAGACATTGAGCGGCAACTCAAAGGCGGGGTCTTCGCGGAAAGTGTCCGAGCCGCCATAGGTGGCCGCACTGGAGGCATACAACAGGCGCGCGCCGCGCTTCTGGCAGCCCTGAAACAGGTTCCACGAAAGGGTGTAGTTGTTGCCCATCATGAACTTGCCGTTGGCCTCCATGGTGTCGCTACAGGCACCCTCGTGGAACACCGCCTCGATCTGGCCAAAGTGCCCCCCGGCAAAGGCGCTGTAGAAGTCATCCGCATCCACATAATCGGCAATTTTCAGGTCGGCCATGTTGCGAAACTTGTCGCCCTGCGTCAGGTCGTCAACCGCAATGATGTCGTCAATGCCGCGGGCGTTCAGGCCCTTGATAAGGTTGCTGCCGATAAACCCGGCGGCACCGGTTACTACAACGCGCGTCATGCAAATAGCTCCTCATAAGACACAGTGGCGGTTCCAAACTTGCCCACCACAATACCACCGGCGCGGTTCGCCAACGGCATGGCTTCTCGCAGCGAAAGACCAGCGCCCACCATGACCGCCATGGTCGCAATCACGGTGTCTCCGGCACCGGTGACGTCAAACACCTCGCGCGCCTGGGCGCTGACGTGCAGTTCACCATCCGCATCAAACAAGGTCATGCCTTCTTCGCTGCGGGTCAGCAACACCGCGTCCAGATGCAACTGTTGGCGCAAATTGTGGGCCTTGCTGCGCAAGTCTGCTTCGTCGCTCCAACTGCCAATGACTTGCTGCATTTCAGCGCGGTTGGGAGTGATGACAGTCGCATGTTTGTAACGCGTGTAGTCGCTGCCTTTGGGGTCGATCAGGATGGGTTTGCCTAGCGATCCGGCACGCGCAATCATGTCTGTGACGTGGGCCAATCCGCCCTTGCCATAGTCTGAAAATAGCACTGCATTGTGCAAAGGCAAAATGCTCTCAAAAGTGGCCGTTTGCCCCGCCAGAATTTCATTCTTCGGGGTGTTCTCAAAGTCCAGGCGAATCAGTTGCTGCTGGCGCCCGATCACCCGCAATTTGACCGTGGTCTTGAGGTCCGCATCTCTGCCAAAGTGGGTCTCGATTCCGGTCTTGGCCACCAGTTCTTCCAGATGGTGGCTGGCATCGTCGTCACCCACCACGGTCAGCAAACTGGCATGCGCGCCCAGGCTCACGGCGTTATAGGCCACGTTGGCAGCACCACCGGCACGCTCCTCTTCGCGGGTAACACGCACCACAGGCACCGGTGCCTCCGGGCTGATGCGGTCCACGGCACCGTACCAGTAGCGGTCCAGCATCACGTCGCCCACCACCAGAACGCGGGCCTTGGCGATTTGTTCTTTGCTGATGTTCATATCTTTTTGTTCATAGTTCTTCCACGCGACGGGCAGGGTAACTGTCCCAGGCCTGGCAGCCGGGGCATTGCCAGAAATGGCGCTTGGCCTCAAAGCCGCAGGCCGCGCAACGGTAGCGCGTGAGGGGTTTGACCGCGTGGTCTAGTGCGCGCTGGACTTGGGGATGGAACTGTTCATGCTCCAACCGTTCGCCAGCGATCCATTTGGCGGCTGCCACCAGCGAGGGCTCTTTTTCCAGATGGCGCGCATACCATTGGCGCGCGGAAGTTGCGGCGTCGCCACTCGCAGCCTCCAGGGACACAATGGCATCAAGCACATCAATCGACGGCGTCTGCGCGTAGCAGGATTTCAATAATGCAAGTGTCGACTCGGTCGAATCGGCAGTGATGGCCGAAGCGGCCAGCAAGGGTGCAATGAGGGGCGTCGCGGCTGGCGCCTGATGCATGGCTTCGGCCAGGGTTGTGCAGGCTTCAAGATGTTGGCCTTGTTGGCTTTGCAGGGCGGCCAGATCCAGCCGTGGCCGGGGCGATTGAGGTGCTGTGGCAATCGCCCTATGCAGCAGGGCGCGGGCCTCATCGGGCTTTTGAGCAGCCTGCATGGCTGCGGCCTGTTCACACAGGTAATGTGACAGCCGACCGGCAAAGCTGCCCTGACCGGCTGCTTCCAGTTTGTTGGCCACGCCCGCGGCATGTTCCCAATCGCGCGAGCGCTCGTAGTTGGCCAGTAGGGCTAAACGCGCTTGCGCTTCAAAGCGCGTGCCTTCCAGTTTGAGCAGGGCGTCTTCGGCACGGTCAAGCAAGCCCGCTTTGAGGTAGTCCAGCGCAAGTGCATGTTGGGCACGGTGCCGGTCATCTGCCACCAGATCGCCGCGTGAGAGAAGGTGCTGGTGCACGCGCACGGCCCGCTCGTACTCGCCGCGACGTCTGAATAAATTGCCCAGAGCAAAGTGCAGTTCCGAAGTGTCGGGGTCGTTTTGAACGGCTTCAATAAAGGCGTCAATGGCTTGGTCCTGCTGCTCGTTGAGCAGGAAGTTCAGACCCTTGAAATAGGCCTTTGGCGCCTGTCGGCTTTCCATGCGCAGTTGGCGCAGATCCATGCGCGAGGCCAGCCAGCCCAGAACAAAGACCAGCGGCAGTGCAAGCAGCAACAGGCTTAAATCAAATTCCATGGAATGCGGAATCGTTGTACGCGCTGTCGACTTTTATTGCGGTCTTGCCAGTGCTTTCACCTGAAGCAGGCGCTACTTGTTCTGCTGGTTTTGTGTGGCGTTGTCGCCACCAGCGAGGCACCATGCCCAGAATTCCGATCAGCAATCCAATAGCAAAAGCACCCAGCACGACCAGTACCATGGGGGCGCGCCATTGGTGGCCAAAGAAAAAGCGTACCGTCACGTCACTCTGGTTATTCAGGGCGAAGGCAAACAGCGTAAAAAAAATGGCCGCCTTAAGTAACCACTTAAGGAGCCATGCGATTGGTTTCATTGATGTCCTCAGGGCTGAGGAGATTCTACTAGGAGGACTTGGTCTCCACGCTCGTTGATGCGCAAACGGCGCCGCTCTAAACAGCGTGTTCTCGCCCTAAGGCGGTCTGGCGGTGAGGCTAGTCTTTGGCCTTTTTCACGGCGGTCAAATCCATGGCTGCAGTGCGCTCGTCCACGGCTTCGCGCAGGGCTTTGCCAGGTTTGAAATGCGGTACCCGCTTCTCGGGGATGGCCACGCTTTCGCCGCTGCGCGGATTGCGTCCGATGCGGGGAGGGCGGCGGCTGATGGAGAAACTGCCGAAGCCGCGAATCTCGATCCGGTGTCCGCGAACCAAAGCCTCATTCATGGCGTCCAGAATTGCCTTGACAGCAAATTCGGCATCGCGATGGGTCAATTGCCCAAAGCGGTTGGCCAGTTCTTCAACGAGGTCGGAGCGGGTCATTGGCGGAAAATCTAAAAATCACTTTGGACAAAAAAACGACCGGTGCACAGGTGCAACCGGTCGATCTACTCACTTAAGAGCATTCAGTTCAACAGCTAAGTGCTTAGTTGTTGTCCAATTTTGCGCGCAGCAATGCGCCCAAGCTGGTGGTGCCTGCATTTTCGCGAGCAGACTGCTGGCTCAGGGTTTGCATGGCTTCGTTTTGGTCAGCCATGTCCTTGGCCTTGATGGACAACTGGATGTTGCGGGTCTTGCGATCCACATTCACCACCACAGCAGTCACTTCGTCGCCTTCTTTCAGCACGTTGCGAGCGTCTTCTACGCGGTCACGGCTGATTTCAGAGGCGCGCAGGTAGCCGATGATGTCTTCACCCAGGTCGATTTCAGCGCCCTTGGCATCCACGGTCTTGACCTTGCCGGTCACGATCTGGCCCTTGTCGTTGATCGACACAAAGGTGGTGAACGGATCGGAGTCGAGCTGCTTGATACCCAGGGAGATGCGTTCGCGGTCCACGTCCACGGCCAGCACCAGGGCTTCAACTTCTTGACCCTTCTTGTACTCGCGCACGGCCACTTCGCCGGACTCGTTCCAGGACAGGTCAGACAGGTGCACCAGGCCGTCGATACCGGCAGCCAGACCCACAAACACGCCGAAGTCGGTGATGGACTTGATAGGGCCCTTCACGCGGTCGCCGCGCTTGGTGTTCTGGGCAAATTCTTGCCAAGGGTTAGCCTTGCACTGCTTCATGCCCAGGGAGATGCGGCGCTTGTCTTCGTCGATTTCCAGAACCATGACTTCGACTTCGTCGCCCAGAGCCACGATCTTGCTCGGAGCCACGTTCTTGTTGGTCCAGTCCATTTCGGACACGTGGACCAGGCCTTCGATTCCGGGTTCGAGTTCCACAAATGCGCCGTAATCGGCGATGTTGGTGATCTTGCCGAACATGCGCGTACCTTGGGGGTAGCGGCGGTTGACGCCCATCCAGGGATCGTCACCCATTTGCTTGAGACCCAGAGACACGCGGTTTTTCTCGGTGTCAAACTTGAGAATCTTGGCAGTGATCTCTTGACCGGCTGTAACCACCTCGGAAGGATGGCGAACGCGGCGCCATGCCATGTCGGTGATG
>CAIQEX010000069.1 GCA_903870955.1 uncultured beta proteobacterium | reverse complement strand
TGGCGCACGCCGCGCGCCGTGGCGGGTTGGCGAAACGGCCAGTGCATGTCGTAGAGCAGGCCCAGCGTTTCCACGGTGCGGTCGCGCAGATAGGTTTTGTTGCGCTGGAAGGGCATGCAGCGGCGGATGTCCACGTCCCACAGGTCCATGGGCGGGTGGCCGTCGAGCATCCAGTCGGCCAGCACCTTGCCTGCACCACCGGCAGACTGAATGCCAATCGAGTTGAAGCCGGCCGCCACAAACAGGTTGCGCACCTCGGGCGTTTCGCCCAGCAGGTAGCGGTCGTCTGGCGTGAAGCTTTCGGGGCCATTGAAGAACAGGTTGATACCGGTCTTGGCCAGCGCCGGAAAACGTTCCATCGCCGAGCCGAGCAGGGGCTCGATGTGCTCCAGATCGTCTGGCAAGGAATCAAAGCTGAAGGACTCGGGGATGCCCTGCATGCCCCAGGGTTTGGCCACCGGCTCAAACCAGCCCACCAGCAACTTGCCAGCGTCTTCCTTGAAATAGGCGCAGCCATCCGGGTCGCGAAACACCGGCAGGTTGGAATGCAGGCCTTCGATGGGTTCGGTCACGATGTAGAAATGTTCGGCCGCATGCAGGGGCACGGTGGTGCCGGTTTGCAGGCCCAATTCATGTGCCCACATGCCCGCACAGTTGACCACCATGTCGGCTCGAATCTCCCAACCGGCGGTGCGCACGCCCACCGCTTTGCCGTTCTCGATCAGGATCTTTTCGACCGGTGTGTTCTCATAAATCTTGGCACCCCGGCTGCGCGCACCCTTGGCCAGCGCCTGGGTGGTGTCGATCGGGTTGCAGCGCCCGTCCTTGGGCAGGAACACGCCGCCGACCAGGTCGCCCGTGTGCATGCCGGGCCACATGGACGCGATTTCCGAAGGGGAGAGGGTTTGCACCTCCAGCCCGAAACACTTGGCCATCGAGGCGCCGCGCAGCAGTTCCTCCATGCGGGCGGCGTGGGTGGCGACGGCGATGGAGCCGGTTTGCCGGAAGCCCGTGGCCTGTCCGGTTTCCTGTTCCAGCGAGGCATACAAATTGGCCGTGTACTGGGCCAGGCGGGTCAGGTTGTAGGTGGCGCGAAGTTGGCCGACCAGCCCGGCCGCATGCCAGGTGGTGCCGCAGGTCAGTTGTTTGCGCTCCAGAAGCACGACGTCGGTGCAGCCCCGCAATGTGAGGTGATAGGCCAGGCTGCAACCCACAATGCCACCGCCCACAATGACCACGCTCGCACGATTTGGCAGATCCATAAGGCCTCCGGAATTAAAAATTTCCTACGTTTTTATTCTATCGTGAAAATTTCAACAGAAATTTCACAAAGGCCACTACAATTTCTTAGGATTCGCAATAGTGGTGAAATTCCCTGGCCTTGGCTAGTGGGGTTTTTACGCCTCAGGCATGGAGACATACATGGCAGAACACGTGAAGGTAGTCGTTATCGGCGGTGGTGTGGTGGGCTGTAGTGCCCTCTACCATTTGGCCGCGTTGGGGATAAAGGACGCGCTGCTGCTGGAGCGCGATGAACTGACCTCTGGCTCCACTTGGCATGCTGCGGGCAATCTGCCAACGTTCTCGACGAGCTGGAGTATTTTGAAACTGCAGAAGTATTCCGCAGCGCTCTACCGCAAGCTGGCTTCCAACGCCGAAGACCCCATCAACTACCACCTGACTGGCTCGGTACGTCTGGCACACACGCGTAACCGCATGGACGAGTTCCGCCATGTGCAGAGCATGGCCAAGGCCAACGGACTGGACTACGAAATCCTCTCGCCCACCGAGTTGAGGGAGCGCTACCCACTGATCGAAACCCACGACTTGCTGGGTGCCTTGTGGGACCCACTGGACGGCGACATTGACCCCTCGCAACTGACGCAGGCCCTGGCCCGTGAAGCCCGCGCGCTGGGCGCCACGATTCGCCGCCACACGCGCGTCACGGCTCTTGCGCAAAAGCCCAACAGCGAGTGGATTGTCAGCACCGACAAGGGCGAGATTCATTGCGAAATCGTCGTCAATGCGGCCGGTTACCGTGCCGCCGAAGTCATGAAGATGGTGGGTCGCCACATGCCTTTGGCGGTGATGTCGCACCAGTATCTGGTGACGGAAGACTCCGAGGAATTGCTGCAACGCGGTGCCGCGCGGCTGCCGCTGCTGCGCGACCCCGACACCTCGTATTACCTGCGCCAGGAGCGCAATGGTTTCATCCTTGGCCCCTATGAGTGGAAGGC
>CAIQEX010000068.1 GCA_903870955.1 uncultured beta proteobacterium | reverse complement strand
GAACCCCAGCCCAACGGGCACGGCACCAGCACATGCAGGTAGCGCGCGCCGCGAACGCTCATGGCCTTCTCGACCTTGGCTTCGAGGTCGCGCAGGTCTGCCACCGTGGCGGTGGCCACATAGGGAATTTCATGGGCCATGGCGATCAGCGGCAGGTTCTTGCCCTGGCCTTGCGGCGCACCGGGATGCGTGCCCACGGCCATGGTGGTGGCTGTGCGTGCGCCCATCGGCGTGGCCGAACTGCGCTGCACACCGGTGTTCATATAGGCCTCGTTGTCATAGCAGATGTAGAGCACATCGTCGTTGCGCTCGAACATGCCTGAGAGACAACCGAAACCAATGTCGGTGGTTCCGCCGTCGCCGCCCTGGGCGATCACGCGCACGTCACTCATGGCTTTTCCGGCCTTCTGCGCCTTGACCTTGAGCGCCGCTGCAATGCCCGTGCCGACTGCCGCCGCATTGCCAAACAAAGAATGAATCCAGGGCAACTGCCAGGAGGTTTCCGGATACGGTGTGCTGAAAACTTCCAGGCAGCCGGTGGCGTTGGCCGCGATCAACTGGTTGTTGGTGGCGCGCATGGCGGCGTCCACCACATAGCGGGCACCGAGTGCCTCGCCGCAGCCCTGGCAGGCGCGGTGGCCGGAGTTGAGTGAGTTGCTGCGCGCCTCGGACGACTGCACGCTGCGCTGGTCTTCATCGAGCAGGCGGTTGCCGACGGTGAAGGTGCCAGTCTGGTAGAACTTGACGGGGGTATGGATAGACATGATCAGGCCACCTTGGATGCAACCGAGCCGACATCGCGCAGCAGGTTTTCGGCAATGGGACCGCTGCGACGCATGGCGGCTTCGCGTTCGAGTTGGCGGTTGACGATGCGCCCGTCCAGATCCATAAAGGTCAGCGGCTGCAGGGTGCCAGCGATGGCTTCACCAAAGGTGCGCATCAGCGAGGCCTGGGTGATCGAACGCCCGCCAAGCCCGGCAATCACGGTGTAGCCCTGCAGCGCCAAGCCCGACAGGGCCAAGCGCACATCGGTGGAAACAACGCCACCCAAACCGACCGAGAAACTCTTTTCCAGCACCACCACGCGCTTGGCGTTTTGCAGCGCGCTGCGCACTGCCCCCAAGGGGAAAGGCCTGAAGGATTGAATGCCCAGCACACCGATCTTTTCACCACTGGCACGCATGGCGTCTACAGCGTCCTTGATGGTGCCAAGCACCGAACCCAGTGCAATCACGATGGTCTCGGCATCTTCACAGCGGTAGGTGCGCACCAAGCCGCCGGAGTCGCGACCAAAGCGCGCCTTGAACTCGGCGGCGATTTGCGGAATGCGCTCCAGCGCCATGGTCTGTTTGGCGTGCGCCAGATAACGCACTTCCATAAAGGCCTCGGGGCCGACCATGGCGCCGATGGACACCGGCTCGTTCACGTCAAGCACCTGACGCGGCTCGTATGGCGGCAGGAAGGCATCGACGTCCGCCTGCGAAGGCATATCAACCCGTTCATAGGCGTGGGTCAGAATGAAGCCGTCCATGCAGACCATCACCGGCATGGAAAGTTCTTCAGCAATCTTGAAGGCCTGGATGTGCAGGTCCAGTGCTTCCTGATTGGTCTCGGCAAACAGTTGCAGCCAGCCACAGTCGCGCTGACTCATGGAGTCGCTGTGGTCATTCCAGATATTGATGGGCGCGCCAATGGCACGGTTGGCCACTGTCATCACAATTGGCAGCCCCAGCCCGGAG
>CAIQEX010000067.1 GCA_903870955.1 uncultured beta proteobacterium | reverse complement strand
TGCTTGGGGCGGCCCTGCGCTGCGCTCATTGCTGATTACAGCAGGTGCTTGACGCCGTCTTGCTCACCGGTCAGTTCGGCGAGTGTCTTGTCAATGCAGGTTTGGCTGAAGGCGTCGATTGGAAGTCCTTCAACGATCTTGTATTCGCCGCCTTCGCAGGTCACGGGGAAACCAAACATGACATCCTTGGGGATACCGTATTGGCCATCCGAAGGAATACCCATGGTGACCCACTTGCCGTTGGTGCCGAGGGCCCAATCGCGCATGTGGTCAATGGCGGCGTTGGCAGCGGAAGCAGCCGATGACAAACCACGGGCTTCGATGATGGCTGCACCACGCTTGCCCACTGTGGGCAAGAAGGTGTTGGCGTTCCACTCTTGGTCATTGATCATGGCGGCAACGCTTTCGCCGTTGATCGTGGCAAAGCGGTAGTCGGCATACATGGTGGGAGAGTGGTTGCCCCAGACGGTCAATTTTTCGATGTCGGCCACGGCCTTACCGGTTTTGGCAGCGATCTGGCTGGCAGCGCGGTTATGGTCCAAACGCAGCATGGCGGTGAAATTCTTGCGTGGCAGGTCAGGTGCACTCTTCATCGCAATATAGGCATTGGTGTTGGCAGGGTTACCGACCACCAGAACCTTGACATTGCGGCTGGCTACAGCGTTCAAAGCTTTGCCTTGCGCAGTGAAGATGGCGCCATTGACGGCCAACAGTTCTGCGCGTTCCATGCCCGGTCCACGCGGACGCGAACCCACCAGCAACGCGTAATCAGCATCCTTAAACGCAGTCATGGGGTCGCCGTGGGCTTCCATGCCGACCAACAGGGGAAACGCGCAATCGTCGAGTTCCATCATCACGCCCTTCAGCGCCTTTTGTGGACCCTCAACCGGCACTTCCAGCAATTGCAGGATGACGGGTTGGTCTTTGCCCAGCATTTCGCCCGATGCGATACGGAACAGAAGTGCATATCCGATTTGACCGGCGGCTCCGGTGACTGCGACGCGAACGGGCTTTTTGCTCATGGTGATACTCCAGAATGGTTAGGAAACAGACGCTAATCAGGAACCCAAGCAAAACGGTTTGAGCCCCGCAGATTGTCTTAGAGTTTACCCTTGAAATCGCGCGCAGGTCAACTTGTCTTATGTCTTATATAAGATATGATTGCTGAAAAATCCGAGACTGACTTCAAGCTGACTTTGCAAACCGTTTTTGCGGGCAAATTTGATGAATATTGCAACCCAACCTTTGATCGACAGCTCCGCCCCGGCACCTGCCGAGGTCACGACTGTCGCCAGTCCCGCGCACGGCTTAACGCCTGCGTTCAGTCCGCTGTACCAACAAATCAAGGTACTGATATTGCAAAGCCTGCAATCCGGCGAGTGGAAGCCCAGTGCCGCTATTCCCAGTGAAATGGACCTCGCGGCACGATTCAAGGTGAGTCAAGGCACGGTGCGCAAGGCTATCGATGAATTGGCGGCTGAAAACTTGTTGGTACGCCGTCAAGGCAAAGGCACATTTGTTGCAACGCATGCGGAGCAGCATGTGCAATACCGCTTTCTTCGACTCTTTCCGGATGACGGAGATTTGCAAGCGGAAGGCCCCGCGCAGAGGCAAATCATTGATTGCAAGCGTGTACGCGCCCCATCCGAGGTCGCCAAGGCGTTGACCATCCGCCAAACTGAAGCGGTGCTACAAGTGCGCCGCGTGCTCTCGTTCGCCGCAAGGCCTACGATTTTGGAAGATTTGTGGCTACCCGGAGCACAATTCAAAGGTTTGACCGCCGAGCGCCTGCGCGCATACCATGGCCCAATGTACGCATTGTTTGAGACCGAGTTCGGTGTGCGGATGGTTCGCGCGGAAGAAAAAATCCGTGCTGTACTACCGGACGAAGACCAATGTGCGCTCCTCAAAATAGACGCACAAACGCCGCTTTTGAGTGTCGAGCGAACCGCATACACCTACAACGACGTACCCATGGAATTGCGGCGTGGTCTTTACCTGACCGATACGCACTACTATCGCAACGCGCTGAATTGAATTTGCTTATGCAAGTCCAATGTCAGATTGATGCGGTGCAATAGAATTTTGCTTAACCGCGTAATAATTACAGTGCAGTTACATCACAGAAAAGAAAGCGATTCATGACCGACCTTGCATCAACCGCCCGAGCCAAACGGCCCGAATTCCGCAACATCAACGCGTTCTCGGATCTACCCTCCTACAAGCTTCCGCCCGCAGGCATCGTCTCCATCCTGCACCGCGTCAGTGGCGCTATTCTTTTTGTGCTGATGCCTTTCATCATCTGGATGTTCGACAGCTCGATCTCTTCGGAGTATTCATTCGCACGATTCACCCACGTTTTTAGCGCTGGTGTCGGCTTTCTTCCGGGTTGGTTGGTCAAGCTGGTGGTCTTGGCCATCATGTGGTCCTATCTGCACCATTTCATTGCCGGTTTGCGTCACTTGTGGATGGACCTTAGCCATGACGCTGTGACCAAAGAATTCGGCCGCTCTTCAGCCTTGGTCACCTTGACGCTCGGCACCTTGCTGACAGTGGCACTGGGTGCCAAGCTTTTCGGTCTGTACTGACCCTTCCAATAGAACACAAGGAAAAAAAATGGCAGTTAACTACGGAACCAAGCGACTTGCGACCGGCGCTCATTACGGTCTGCGCGACTGGCTGGCGCAACGCGTCACCGCGTGTCTGATGGCGCTCTTCACCATCATCCTGCTGGCGCAGGTACTCCTGACCAAGGGCCCGATTGGCTATGACAAATGGGCCGGTATCTTCCATGGTCAGTGCATGAAGTTTCTGACCTTTGTCGTCATCATTGCCCTGCTGTACCACGCCTGGATCGGCATTCGCGATATCTGGATGGACTACATCAAACCCGTCTCCATCCGCCTGTCCTTGCAGGTTCTTTCCATCGTTTGGCTCGTCGGTTGTGCCGGCTGGGCTATCCAGGTTTTGTGGCGCGTCTGATCGCGCACAACCCACCAAGCCCCAACAAACATAGGCACACTCACATGGCTACCCAAGTTACCAAACGCAAATTTGACGTTGTTATCGTCGGCGCCGGCGGCTCCGGCATGCGCGCTTCGCTCCAACTGGCCCGTGCCGGTTTGAACGTCGCCGTTCTCTCCAAGGTCTTTCCGACCCGTTCACACACGGTTGCAGCACAGGGCGGCATCGGTGCCAGCCTGGGCAACATGAATGACGACAACTGGCACTACCATTTCTACGACACCGTCAAGGGTGGCGATTGGCTGGGTGACCAGGACGCCATTGAATTCATGTGCCGCGAAGCGCCCAAGGTCGTGTATGACCTGGAGCACATGGGCATGCCGTTTGACCGCAATCCCGACGGCACGATTTACCAGCGCCCCTTTGGTGGCCACACAGCCAACTACGGCGAGAAGGCCGTGGAGCGTGCCTGTGCTGCTGCTGACCGCACGGGCCATGCGATGCTGCACACGCTGTACCAGCAAAACGTAGCCGCAAAAACCAGTTTCTTCGTCGAATGGATGGCACTCGACCTGATCCGCGACGCAGAAGGCGACGTAGTCGGCGTGACAGCTTTGGAAATGGAAACGGGCGACGTGCATATCCTGCAAGCCAAGACCACTTTGCTGGCCACTGGTGGTGCCGGACGTATTTTTGCCGCCTCCACCAACGCCTTTATCAACACCGGTGACGGCCTGGGAATGGCGGCACGTGCCAACCTGCCTTTGCAGGACATGGAATTCTGGCAATTCCACCCCACCGGCGTTGCCGGCGCTGGCGTGCTACTGACTGAAGGTTGCCGTGGCGAAGGCGCCATTTTGCTGAACAGCAATGGCGAGCGCTTCATGGAGCGCTATGCACCGACACTGAAAGACCTGGCTCCGCGCGATTTCGTGTCGCGCTCAATGGACCAGGAAATCAAGGAAGGCCGTGGCTGCGGCCCGAACAAGGACTACGTGCTCTTGAAGCTCGACCACCTCGGTGCCGAGACCATCATGAAGCGCCTGCCTTCGGTGTTCGAAATTGGTCACAACTTCGCCAACGTCGACATCACCAAAGAGCCCATCCCCGTGGTACCCACCATCCACTACCAGATGGGCGGCATTCCCACCAACATCAATGGTCAAGTGGTGACGCGCAAGGGTGACGTCACCAACGCGGTTGTCAACGGCCTTTACGCCGTGGGCGAATGCTCCTGCGTGTCGGTGCACGGCGCCAACCGCCTGGGTACCAACTCGCTGCTGGACTTGCTGGTGTTTGGCCGCGCGGCGGGCAACCACATTGTCGAGTTCAACAACAAGAACAAGGAACACAAAGAATTGCCCAAGGATGCGGCAGATCTCACGTTGAGCCGTCTGGCTCGTCTGGACAATGCCACGAGCGGCGAGTACGCACAGGACGTGGCCAACGACCTGCGCGCTGCGATGCAACTGCATGCCGGCGTTTTCCGGACGCAGAAAGTCATGGATCAAGGCGTGGTCAAGATCGCCGACTTGCGCGAACGCGTCAAGAACATTGGCCTGAAGGACAAGTCCAAGGTATTCAACACGGCGCGCATCGAAGCGCTGGAAGTCGACAACCTGATTGAAGCCGCGCAAGCCACGATCGTCTCTGCCGCCGCGCGCCACGAAAGCCGTGGCGCCCACACCGTGGACGACTACGCGGACTCGGCCGAGTTCCCGAATGGCCGTAATGACCGTGACTGGCATAAGCACACGCTTTGGCATAGCGCAGACAACAGCCTGTCCTACAAGTCTGTCCAGATGAAGCCTTTGACCGTGGACTCTGTGCCACTCAAGGTGCGCACCTTCTAAAGTGCCCTATAGCCAAACAAACCAGCGAATTAAACCGGCGATATAAACCGCGAGATACCGAACATGACCCTACGTACCTTCTCCATCTACCGCTACGATCCAGACAAGGACGCCAAGCCCTACATGCAAACTATCCAGGTGGAACTGGATGGCCACGAACGCATGTTGTTGGACGCCCTGATGAAGCTCAAGGCAGTCGACCCCACCATCTCCTTCCGCCGCTCCTGCCGCGAAGGCGTTTGCGGTTCCGACGCCATGAACATCAACGGCAAAAATGGTTTGGCCTGCCTGACCAATATGCTGACGCTGCCCGGTACCATCGTCTTGAAGCCCCTGCCCGGCCTGCCGGTGATTCGCGACTTGATCGTCGACATGACGCAATTCTTCAAGCAGTACAACTCGATCAAGCCCTACCTGATCAACGACACCGTGCCGCCCGAAAAGGAACGCCTGCAAAGCCCTGAAGAGCGTGAAGAGCTCAACGGCTTGTACGAGTGCATTCTGTGCGCCAGTTGTTCCACAAGTTGCCCCAGTTTCTGGTGGAACCCGGACAAGTTTGTTGGCCCCGCAGGCCTTTTGCAGGCCTACCGCTTCCTGGCCGACAGCCGCGACCAAGCTACCACCGAGCGACTGGACAACCTGGAAGACCCGTATCGCCTGTTCCGTTGCCACACCATCATGAATTGCGTTGAAGTTTGCCCCAAGGGCTTGAACCCAACCCGTGCCATTGGCAAGATCAAAGAAATGATGGTTTTGCGTACGGTCTGAACCTGCACAAATGATGTCCATGGATGAACTGATTGATGAACGGGTGTTAAGCAAGCTGCGCTGGCGCTGCCGCCGCGGCCTGTTGGAAAACGACCTGTTTATCGAGCGGTTTTTTGACCGGTTTAGTACCACGTTGAATGGTCGCCAGGCGCAAGCGCTGGGGGCGTTGATGGAGTTGAGCGATAACGACCTGCTGGATGTGCAGTTGGCACGGAAATCGCTCACTCAGGTTGATGCGCAGCTCGACACCGAAGATGTGCGTGAAGTTTTAAAAATGTTGAGAAAACCTCTCTGAAAGGCGAAAAATGAAACTAGCTGACAACAAAGCCACGATGTCGTTCAGTAACGGCAGTCCAAGCGTGGATATGCCGATCTACCAGGGCACCGTAGGCCCGGATGTCATTGACATTCGCAAGCTCTATGCACAAACCGGCATGTTCACCTATGACCCGGGTTTTCTGTCTACCGCTGCATGCCAATCGGCCATCACCTACATCGATGGCGACAAGGGTGAGTTGCTGTATCGCGGTTACCCGATCGAACAGTTGGCCGTAAATTGTGATTTCCTAGAAACCTGCCACCTGTTGCTCTACGGAAACCTGCCCAATGCGGCCGGTAAAGCTGACTTCACCAAACGTGTGACAAACCACACCATGGTGAACGAGCAAATGCAATTCTTCTTGCGTGGCTTCCGCCGTGATGCGCACCCGATGGCCATCCTGACTGGCTTGGTCGGTGCCTTGTCGGCGTTCTACCATGACAGCACCGACATCAACAATCCAGAGCACCGTGAAATTTCGGCGATCCGCCTGATTGCCAAGTTGCCAACCCTGGTGGCCATGGCCTACAAATACAGCGCTGGCCAGCCCTACATGTACCCGAAGAACAACCTGAGCTACGCCGGTAACTTCATGCACATGATGTTTGCTACGCCGTGTGAAGATTATGTGGTGAACCCCGTCATCGAGCGTGCATTGGACCGCATCTTCATCCTGCACGCCGACCACGAACAAAATGCCTCCACCTCCACGGTGCGCCTCTGCGGCTCGTCCGGTACCAATCCTTTTGCGGCGATTGCTGCCGGTGTGGCTTGCTTGTGGGGTCCATCCCATGGCGGCGCAAATGAAGCCTGCCTGAACATGCTCGAAGACATCCAGAAAATGGGTGGCGTGGCCAAGGTCGGTGAATTCATGAACCAGGTCAAGGACAAGAACTCCGGCGTCAAGCTGATGGGCTTTGGTCACCGTGTTTACAAGAACTATGACCCACGCGCCAAGCTGATGCAGGAAACCTGCAAGGAAGTTCTGACCGCACTGGGCCTGGAAAACGATCCCCTGTTCAAACTGGCCATGGCCTTGGAAAAGATTGCCCTGGAAGACGATTATTTCGTTCAGCGCAAGTTGTACCCCAATGTCGATTTCTACTCCGGCATCGTGCAGCGCGCGATTGGCATTCCCGTCAGCCTGTTCACCGCCATCTTTGCGCTGGCACGTACGGTTGGCTGGATTGCCCAGTTGAATGAAATGATTGGCGACCCCGAATACAAGATCGGCCGTCCACGCCAGTTGTTCACAGGCTCTGCACGCCGTGACGTGTTGCCCTTGGCGCAACGTTAAGTTCGAGCACTAAGCCTACCGGCTCGAAAGCCTGCCGCACGGCAACGTCGGCGGGCTTTTTTACGTGCCGTCAGTTCATGGGTGCCAGACACACCAGCTTGCATTCCACCTGAGATGCGACCAGCAATGTGGTTTGTTGGTAGCGGTCCGTACCCCCTTGCGCGTTGCAGAAACCGCGCTCCCCGCCTTCCCGGTGCAGCACCGTCTGTTCGCGCCACAGCTTGGTGAATAGTGGGCTCTGCGCCGACAATTCGTCCACCAACGCCTGCATGGCCACATCGCGCGGACGGCGACTGAAGTCGGCCCGAAACTCGGCAGCCAGCCGCTGCGCACGCTCGGGCCAGTCCGCAATCAGACCCTTCGCTGCCGGGGTTAGAAAAACGTAACGCAACAGGTTCTTTTCAGTCCCCTCGTCCAACCAGCCCACAAACAGTCTGGCCGCCGCCGGGTTCCAGGCACGCGCCGTCCATAAATGGTCCAGCAGGTAAGCCGGCACAGTCAGTAGCATCGGCAAGGCCAGCACCTGCTCCGGCATTTCAGTAGAAGGTTCGCCCGGTTCTACGGGATCACGCCGTCCCGCAAGATCAAACATGGAAGCCCGCTCAGCGGGGTTCAGACGCAACGCGTCTGACAGACGTGCCAGGGCGGCAGGAGACGCGGAAACATCGCGGCCCTGCTCCAACCAGGTGATCCAGGTGAGTCCAACCCCAGCCGCTTCGGCAAGTTCTTCGCGACGCCAACCCGGCGTACGCCTGCGCATTGGCAACTTGCCAGTCAAGGGGAGGCGCTCTCGGTGCGCGCGAATGAATGCGCCCAACAACGCGCGTGGATTGGTATCGGTCATGGTGGTATTTATACCAGTATAAATTTGCTTCTTGTACCAGTTTAAAAACAGGTGCACCATACCGGCTCCACATGCCAGACAAGGAAAATATATGGGTCGCACGCTCTATGACAAGCTTTGGGACGAACACGTCGTCCACACCGAAGAAGACGGTACGTCGGTACTCTATATAGACCGTCACCTGGTCCACGAAGTCACCAGCCCCCAAGCCTTTGAAGGGCTTCGTGAAGCCGGTCGCAAAGTCTGGCGTGTCAGTTCCATCGTTGCCACGGCAGATCACAACACGCCCACCACCGGTTGGGAACGCGGCTACGATGGCATTACCGACCCCACCAGCAAAGAGCAAGTCACTACCCTGGACCACAACATTCAGGAGTTTGGTTCGGCGGCCTACTTCCCGTTTCTATCCAAACGTCAGGGCATCGTGCATGTTATTGGGCCCGAGAACGGCGCAACGCTGCCCGGCATGACGGTCGTCTGCGGCGACTCCCACACTTCTACCCACGGTGCCTTTGGCGCACTGGCACACGGCATTGGCACCAGCGAAGTCGAGCATGTGATGGCGACCCAAACGCTGCTGGCAAAAAAAGCCAAGAACATGCTGATCAAGGTCGAAGGAAGCATCCCCAAAGGCTGTACGGCGAAGGACATTGTGCTGGCCATCATCGGCAAGATTGGCACCGCTGGCGGCACGGGCTACACCATTGAGTTTGGTGGCTCAGCCATTCGGGCGCTCAGCATGGAAGGACGTATGACGGTCTGCAATATGGCCATCGAAGCGGGTGCCCGAGCCGGTCTGGTTGCCGTGGATGAAAAGACCATCGAGTACGTCAAAGGTCGCCCCTTGTCGCCCGGCGCCAACGCGGCAACCCCTGCTGCGGCTGCAGTGGAATGGGACTTGGCCGTGGCCTACTGGAAGACTTTGCATACAGACGTTGACGCCCGATTTGACAGCGTCGTTGAACTTGACGCATCGCAGATCGTGCCGCAAGTCACCTGGGGAACATCGCCCGAAATGGTGTTGGGCATCGACGATTGCGTGCCTGATCCAGACAAGGAAAAAGACGCCAACAAACGGGGTGCGATTGAGCGCGCCCTGACCTATATGGGTCTGGAACCCGGCAAAGCCTTGAACGATATTTTTGTCGACAAGGTGTTTGTTGGCTCTTGCACCAACAGCCGTATCGAGGACATGCGTGAAGCTGCAGCCGTGGTGAAGAGACTGGGGCAGAAAGTCGCCAGGAACGTCAAGTTGGCAATGGTCGTACCCGGCTCTGGCTTGGTGAAAGACCAGGCGGAGCGTGAAGGCCTGCACGAAATATTCAAGGCCGCCGGCTTTGAATGGCGCGAACCCGGTTGCTCCATGTGCCTGGCCATGAATGCCGACCGGCTGGAACCAGGAGAACGCTGCGCATCGACCAGCAACCGCAATTTCGAAGGCCGTCAGGGTGCCGGTGGACGCACGCACCTGGTCAGTCCGGCAATGGCTGCAGCGGCAGCCATCCATGGTCACTTTGTCGATATACGCAAGTTCAGCTAAGAGGTATCCCATGAAACATCTCCTCACGCTTTGTTTGCTGACCAGCACTTTGCTGATCAGTGCCTGCAACACCGTTAAAGGTATCGGGCAGGACCTCAAAAAGGCTGGTGAAAAAATAGAAGGCGCAGTGCAAAAATGAAAAACTTCACCGTACACCAAGGACTGGTGGCCCCCATGGACCGCGAGAACGTGGACACCGATGCCATCATCCCCAAGCAGTTTCTTAAATCAATTCGCAAGACCGGCTTTGGCCAGAATCTGTTTGACGAATGGCGTTACCTGGATGCAGGCTTTCCGGGTCAGGACCCCAGCAGCCGCAAGCCCAATCCGGACTTTGTGCTAAACCAAGCCCGCTACGCCGGGGCTTCAATCCTGCTCGCGCGAAAGAACTTCGGTTGTGGCTCATCCCGCGAGCACGCGCCCTGGGCACTCGACCAGTTTGGCTTCAGGGCCATCATCGCGCCCAGCTATGCCGACATTTTCTTCAACAACAGTTTCAAGAATGGCCTGTTGCCGATCGTGCTTTCTGATGCGCAAGTGGACCAGTTGTTCAACGAAGCCCTGGCCTTTCCGGGTTACCAGTTAACCATCGACCTGGAGCGCCAGGTCGTGGTCAAACCAGATGGCGTGGAACTGCCATTCGAGGTACAGGGGTTCCGCAAGTACTGCCTGCTGAATGGCTTTGATGACATCGGCTTGACTTTGCGCCACGGCGAGAAAATCAAGGCATTCGAAGCCGAACGCCTGGCGCAGAAGCCCTGGCTAGCCCGTTCCATGACCTCCTGAATCGAAAGAAATTATGAAAATCGCAGTATTGCCGGGTGACGGCATTGGTACCGAAATCGTCGCAGAAGCCATCAAAGTTCTGCAGGTCCTGGACCTGCCCCTGGAAATGGAAAGTGCGCTGGTCGGCGGCGCCGCCTATGAAGCGCATGGCCATCCACTACCCGAATCCACCTTGAAGCTGGCGATGGATTCTGACGCCGTGCTGTTTGGCGCCGTGGGCGACTGGAAGTACGACAAATTGGATCGCCCGCTACGCCCCGAGCAGGCCATTCTGGGCCTGCGCAAGAACATGGGCCTGTTCGCCAACTTCCGCCCGGCCATCTGTTACGCGCAACTCGTCGATGCCTCCAGCCTCAAGCCCGAGTTGATTGCCGGGCTGGACATCCTCATCATCCGCGAGTTGACCGGTGACATCTATTTTGGCCAGCCGCGAGGACGTCGAATTGCCACCGATGGCCATTTCCCTGGTGCCGAGGAAGCCTTTGACACCATGCGTTACAGCCGACCCGAAATCGAACGCATTGCGCACGTTGCCTTCCAGGCCGCTCAAAAGCGCAGTAAGCGCGTCACCAGCGTGGACAAAAACAACGTTCTGGAAACCTCCCAGCTCTGGAAGGACGTTTTGGTGGAGATCGGGCAGCAATACACTGACGTCGCGTTGGACCACATGCTGGTGGACAACGCAGCCATGCAGTTGGTCAAGGCACCGAAGAAGTTTGACGTGCTGGTCACCGGCAACATGTTCGGCGACATTCTGAGCGACGAGGCCTCCATGCTGACCGGCTCCATCGGCATGCTGCCTTCTGCCAGCCTGAACAGCAAAGGCCAGGGCCTGTATGAGCCCAGCCATGGCAGCGCACCGGATATCGCCGGTAAGGGAATAGCCAACCCCCTGGCCACCATCCTCAGCGCGGCCATGATGCTGCGCTTCAGCCTGAACCAGGAAGCTGCCGCGCAACGCATTGAAGCTGCGGTACAAAAAGTGCTGCAGCAGGGCTTGCGCACGGCCGATATCTACAGTGAAGGCACGACCAAGGTCAGCACGGTAGAGATGGGTGACGCGGTGGTCAAGGCGCTCATCTAGTTTTCTCGCCAGTTCACAAAATAGGCAGGCTACCCGCTGTAGCGGGCCTATTTTGTAAGGCTCACGCCAAAAAGCTTCCGCTACAATGCAACCCCATGTTTCACGCCCAATTGTTCAACCTGAACTCCACACCCGCCGCTGCGGTCGGTGTGCCTGTGCGTGCAACTTCCACCAAAACCACGACCATTAAGGGCTGATCCAGCCTGGTTCGTCGTGCGCCCCTCCCGGCCAGACGAGCCGGGCAAGCAGCCTGCAAGCAATCGTGTACGGCACTGTTTACTATTTTGAAAGGGCGATGAAATGAGCAAGTTGGTAGGATTGGTCGGCTGGCGTGGCATGGTCGGCTCGGTATTGATTGACCGCATGGTGCAAGAGGGTGACTTCGATCTGATCGAGCCCCTGTTCTTTTCCACGTCCAACGCCGGTGGTACCGCCCCGGCGCTGGCCAAGAACGAAACCAAGCTGCAGGACGCGTTCAACGTCGACGCCCTGAAGCGTTGCGAAATCATCATCAGCGCCCAAGGTGGCGACTACACCACCGAGATTTTCCCCAAACTGCGCGCAGCGGGTTGGAACGGTCACTGGATTGATGCCGCGTCCACGCTGCGCATGGAAAAGGATGCGGTCATCATTCTGGATCCGGTCAACATGCCGGTCATCCAAAAAGCACTGGCTAACGGTGGCAAGAACTGGATCGGTGGCAACTGCACCGTGAGTTGCATGCTGATGGGCGTGGGCGCGCTCTACAAGGCGGGCCTGGTCGAATGGATGTCCACACAGACCTACCAGGCTGCCTCCGGTGGCGGCGCGCAACACATGCGCGAACTCCTCACCCAATACGGCACGCTGAACGCCGAAGTGAAATCCATGCTGGATGACCCCAAGAGCGCAATTCTGGAAATCGACCGCAAGGTCATCGCCAAACAACGTGCCCTTACTGCATCCGAAACAGCCAACTTTGGTGTGCCACTGGGCGGTTCTCTGATTCCCTGGATCGACAAGGATCTGGGCAATGGAATGTCCAAGGAAGAGTGGAAGGGCCAGGCCGAGACCAACAAAATTTTGGGTCAAGGTGCAAACTTCGGCTCGGTCGAAACGCCGGTCGACGGATTTTGCGTGCGCGTGGGTGCCATGCGTTGCCACAGCCAGGCATTGACCTTCAAGCTGAAAAAAGACGTGCCAGTGGCCGATATCGAAGCCATGATCGCCGCCGATAACCCGTGGGTCAAAGTCGTTCCCAATACCCGTGAAGCCACCATCAAGGATCTGACGCCGGTTGCCGTGACGGGCACTATGACGATCCCCGTGGGCCGCATCCGCAAGATGGCCATGGGACCGGAATATTTGGGCGCTTTCACCATTGGCGACCAGTTGCTGTGGGGCGCTGCCGAGCCACTGCGCCGAATGTTGCGCATTTTGTTGCAAGCGTAAAAGCGGTGGATGACAACGACCGGGGCTGGCTCTGGTTCGTTGTCAACAGACAACATTTCGCGGCTAAGTCCATTGTTACCGCGATAAGCTTACAAACTTAAGCGCTTCCTTAGCTTGTCAGCCTAAGACATTGATGTTATGGTACTTTTTACGTTTTAGAGTCAGGTCCAGCTGCCACATAATTGGCTTATTTGCGGGGCTCGCCTGATCACAGGAGGCTAATAAATTGATCGAAAAGTCACATCGCTGGCAAAGGACCGCCATGGCGGCCGCGGCCATTGCGCTACTCGGCTTGTCCACTACCGAGGTTTTTGCGCTTTCGCTGGGTCGCATCACCGTCCAATCCGCGTTGGGTGAGCCTCTCCGAGCGGAAATTGAAGTTCCGAACATCAGTGCCGAAGAAGCCGCATCGCTTAAAGCCAATGTTGCGTCGCCGGCAGCGTTTGTTGCCGCTGGACTCGACTACAACGCTGCCATGTCGGGGCTGCAGGCCACCTTGGCGCGCCGGTCCGATGGTCGTTCATACATTCGCCTCAGCAGCGACCGTCCTATCAACGAGCCTTTTGTTGACATGATTCTGGAGGCCAGTTGGTCATCCGGCCGTATCGTGCGCGATTACACAATGCTGTTTGACCCGCCGTCGCTTAAACCGACGGCACCTGCGCCAACTTTGCCGCAGACTCAGGCGACGGTACCTTCTTCGGCACCAGCCCCGGTTCCAACGCCGCCCCCGGTAAAGGTAGCGCCTGCTGCGCCTGCGCCTTCAGTCGACAATGCGCGTTCAAATGCGTCTAAACCGGCACCAGTGGCCCCCACCCCAGCGCCTGGCAAGTCGGACAGCAGCAGTGCCAAGCAGGTCATTGTCAAACCGGGTGACTCTGCCAGCAAGATTGCCTTGAGCACCAAAAGCAGCGATGTTTCACTGGACCAAATGCTGGTTGCGCTGTTGAACGCCAACCCGGACGCATTCACCAAAAACAACTTGAACCGTCTGCGCGCGGGTGCTGTGCTGAACTTGCCTAGTTCCGAAAAGGCAAAAGAGACTTCCACCAGTGAAGCCT
>CAIQEX010000066.1 GCA_903870955.1 uncultured beta proteobacterium | reverse complement strand
ATGAAGAATGCGCCGTTCATATCCACATATCCTGCACAAGGAGTGATGACCACCAGTCCAGAGATGGCGCCATTCAGCATTCCTAGCACACTGGGCTTACTTCGGTAACACACTTCAGTAAGCATCCAGGAGATGGCTGCAACGGAAGTCTGTGCCTGCGCCTCGGGCGAAGTGGGCTGGGTGATTTTCAGGCCGCGGTGCTGCACCTGGGCATCGGCAAAGGCCTGGTCCATGGTGTTGATGGGGCCGCAGGGCACGGCCTTGTCTTCCAGCGCGGCAATCCATGCAGCGGTGCTGCGGGTGCGGGTGACGGACTGCATCAGTTCCACCAATGCCACGCGGTTCGTTACGCGCGCCGTGTTGCTGGTGAAGCGTGCGTCAGTCGCCCATTCGGAATGTCCAGCCACTTCACAAAAGCGCGCAAACTGGCCGTCGTTGCCAACCGCCAGCAGCATGGCGCCGTCTGCCGTTTCAAAGTCCTGGTAAGGCGCCAGGCTCGGGTGGCTATTGCCCTGGCGCAAAGGCACCTTGCCGGTATTCAAAAACCCGGCGGCCTGATTCGCCAGAATCGCCATGCCCACATCGAGCAGAGCCATGTCGATCAACTGGCCCTCACCGGTGCGGTGCCGCACTTCGAGCGCCGCCAATATGGCACTGGTGGCGTAGACGCCGGTGAACACATCGATGATGGCCACGCCCACGCGCATGGGTGGCGCTTCAGCTTGGCCAGTGATGCTCATCATGCCGGTCATGGCCTGGATCATCAGGTCGTACCCCGCACGTTCGGCATAGGGACCATCCTGCCCGAAACCGGTGATGGAGCAATAAATAAGTTTGGGATTTAGTTTCCTCAAACTTTCGTAGTCGAGCCCGTATTGCGTCAGGCCGCCGACCTTGAAGTTCTCCACCACGATGTCGCTTTGCAGCGCCAGGGTGCGGATCAAAGCCTGCCCCTCGGGCTTGGACATGTCGATGGTGACCGAGCGTTTGTTGCGGTTGCAGGCGGCGTAGTAGCTGGCCTGCTCGGTGTTGTTGCCGTCGGCGTCCTGCAAGAAAGGAGGGCCCCAATGGCGCGTGTCGTCGCCCACCACAGGCCGCTCGACCTTGATCACGTCAGCGCCCAGGTCAGCCAGCATTTGTGTGCACCATGGGCCTGCGAGTACGCGCGACAGGTCGAGTACCTTGATGTGGGAAAGAGCGCCTTGGGTTGTGGTGGTCATGTTGCTGTTACTTATTTGTTTTGTGGCTGCGTTTGTGTTTGCTCTGCCTGTTTTGTTTGCTTGCCTGCGTTTTTTGCGCTCATGGTTTGGTGCCTGCCATGCGGGGTCAGTCCGGGAGCCTCATAGGCGCTTCGCTTTGCCAAATCGGCCCCCGGACTGACCCCGCATGGCGAATCGATGTGCGCGTTGTGCTCCGCTGGAGATACCCGATAACAACTTCTTGCTGGCGCACATTCCGCACAGCTTGGTATTTGCATTGCCTTAGGTTCACTCACGCGCAGGCGGCGTGACCGGGCTTGGGGTGGCCGCCGATTTGTGCGTACCCGCAGTATGAGGCGGCCGCCCCAAGTCCGGGCGCGCCAACCACCCCAGAAGCAAGAAACCGCACAAAAGCAAACCACCTCACCGGAGAAAACACGCCAAGACTAAAACGCCGCAATCCCCGTCTGCGCCCGACCCAAAATCAACGCATGAATATCGTGTGTGCCTTCATAGGTGTTCACCACTTCCAAGTTCACCAAATGCCGTGCCACACCAAACTCATCACTGATGCCGTTGCCTCCCATCATGTCGCGCGCAAGTCGGGCAATGTCCAGAGACTTGCCACACGAATTGCGCTTCAGGATGGAGGTGATCTCCACCGAATCCGTGCCTTCGTCCTTCATGCGACCCAGACGCAAACAGCCTTGCAGACCCAGCGCTATTTCGGTTTGCATGTCGGCCAACTTCTTTTGAATCAACTGATTCGCAGCAAGTGGTTTGCCAAATTGCTTGCGGTCCATGGTGTACTGGCGGGCGCGCAGCCAACAGTCTTCGGCAGCACCCAAGGCACCCCAGGCGATGCCGTAGCGTGCGCTATTCAGGCAGGTGAACGGGCCCTTCAAGCCACGCACTTCGGGGAAGGCGTTTTCTTCTGGGCAGAACACGCCGTCCATCACGATCTCGCCGGTGATGCTGGCACGCAAACCGACCTTGCCGTGGATCGCAGGGGCGCTCAAACCGGCCATGCCTTTTTCCAGCACGAAGCCCCGGATCGGGCCGACCTGCCCGCCTTCAGACACCTCTTTGGCCCAGACCACAAACACGTCCGCAATCGGGCTGTTGGAGATCCACATCTTTGAGCCACTGATTTTGTAGCCGCCGGCTACCTTGTGGGCGCGTGTGGCCATGGAGCCGGGGTCGGAACCGTGGTCGGGTTCGGTCAGGCCGAAGCAGCCAATCCACTCGCCGGTGGCCAGCTTGGGCAGGTATTTCTGGCGTTGCGCTTCGGTGCCGAATTCATAAATCGGCACCATCACCAACGAGCTTTGCACACTCATCATGGAGCGATAGCCACTGTCCACACGCTCCACCTCGCGGGCGATCAAACCATAGGACACGTAGTTCAGTGCCGGGCCGCCGTACTGTTCAGGAATCGTCGGGCCGAGCAGGCCGAGTTCGCCCATCTCGCGGAAGATCGCCACATCGGTCGTGCCATCACGAAAGGCCTGGGTTACACGGGGTGCCAGTTTGTCCTGGCAATAGGCCGCCGCCGCATCGCGCACCATGCGCTCTTCATCGCTGAGCTGGGCATCGAGCAGAAAAGGGTCTTGCCAATTGAATGTTGCGTGGGCCATGGGAAAGTCTTTCGAAACAGGTTGAGCCAGCAAGCCACACAAGGGCTTGAAGCGGGTGATGTTAGAGCCACAACGCGATGTCGACAATCAATGCTTTTGCATTCAGGTATGCGTTGGATGAATACCTGAGTTCAATCCGGTGTACAAAGCAGTTTGTGTGTAACCAGTGCTGAATGCCCGGAGAAACCCATGCGCCGCAAGATCCCTTCCTCCAATACGCTGCTGTGCTTTGATGCCGCTGCGCGCCACCGCAGCCTGACGCGTGCGGCGGTGGAACTGTCGCTGACACAAAGCGCGGTGTCGCGCCAGATTCTTGCGCTGGAGGAATACCTGGGCACCGCACTCTTCAAGCGTACCCGCCATGGCATGGAGCTGACGCCCGTGGGTGCCGACTACGCAGCGCGTGTGGCGCAACGCCTGGGCGCTATGGAGCAGGACACGCTGGACATCATGGGCGCCTCGGCCCCCGGTGGCGATGTGCACCTGGCCAGCGTGCCGACCTTTGCGGCGCAGTGGCTGATCCCGCGCCTGGGCGACTTCGCCAAAGCGCAACCCGGTATCACCGTGCACATCGACACCCGCACCCGGCCCTTTCTGTTTGCCGACACCGCGCTGGATGCCGCCATCTATGCCGGCACACCGGAGCAATTGCAGCGTTGGGCCGGCACGCAAAGCCTGCACCTGCTGGACGAGGAAGTGGTGGTGGTCTGCCACCCGCGCCTGCTGGGTAAGCGCAAGAGCCTCAAAGTTGAGGCGCTGGCCAGCATGCCCTTGCTGCAGCAAAGCACCCGGCCCGACGCCTGGAGCCAGTGGTTTGCCCAAGCCGAGGTCGCTGCGCCACGTGCGCTGGCCGGGCCGCGCTATGAACAGTTCTCCATGACGGTGGCCGCTGCCGCGCAGGGCCTGGGCTTGGCACTGGTGCCACGCCTGCTGATTGAGCCAGAGTTGGCGCGTGGTGAGTTGGTGATCGCACATCCGCTGGCCCTGGCCAGTCAGCGTGGCTATTACCTGGTGCAACCCCAGGGCCGGGACGCCGCACCAGCTGCATTGCACCTATTCGCACAGTGGCTGGTGCAAGCGGCTATGCAGGCAACCAATCAACCTTAGAGTTTCAAGGCTGGCGCACGATCACCGGTTGAACCCTGAAAAGCTGCTCGCTGCTGGTATCTACCTCCACCTTGACCCAATGCAGCGACGGGCTACCAAAGGTCTGCAAACGCGTCAGGTTGGGTAGCAGTTTGGTCGGGCTGTAGAGCGGCTTGTCCAACTTGAAGAAGTGGGTGTCGCCGTGCACAAACAGGACCTGTCCCTTGAAGCCTTCTGTCTCCTTGACCACCTGGTCCATGAAATTGCGATAGCCATTGAACTGGGGTTGCAGGCTCTCATCGCTGTCTTCTGTCTCGGGAAAGTCAAAACCCGGATCGCCTTGAATCACCAGTACCACGCCCAAGGCGCCCTGATCCTTGGCTTGCTTGAAGGTTTGTGCCAGCCACTCGATGTTGGCGGCATCGCGCTCCAGGTATTCGGCGTTGGAGGCGTCGCACTGTGCGGTGGTGCGGGCGCTCTTGTTGGTGCATTCCTTGGCGCTCTGGACGATGTTGTTGTTACTGCCAGGAACATTCAGGCCGGCAAACACCACGGGGCCATGGGCAAAGCGTGTGTTTTCCACATATTTCTCACCTAGCTTGCCCTGATGCTGCAGAACCAGTGTGGTCTGGCCCAGGCTGTTGGCGCTTGGGTACATCACCTTGCGCAGATGACTCAGGCGCTCCAGCCCGTCGTAGCCACCATTGTTCGTACGATGGCAGTCGGTCCATTCGTT
>CAIQEX010000065.1 GCA_903870955.1 uncultured beta proteobacterium | reverse complement strand
TCAAGTAGGCCGAGTTGGGCGTCTTTTCAAAATACTTGGGGCGTGGCAGCATCACCACCAAGCGGGCCGCTTCGTAGGCGGTCAGTTTTGAGGCCGATTTGCGAAAGTAATGCTGGGCCGCCGCTTCGGCACCAAACACCCCTTCGCCCCATTCCACACTGTTGAGATAAATTTCCAGAATACGTTTTTTGCCGACCAGAACTTCCAGCGCCATGGTCAGCACAAATTCCTGGGCCTTGCGAAAAAGCGTGCGTTCGCCGGACAGAAACAGGTTCTTGGCCAGTTGCTGGGTGATCGTGGAGCCACCCACCACCTTGGGTGGTTTGGTCGTGCCTTTGAGCTCGGCACGTTGCTCGGCCTTGGCGTTCTTGCTCCAGGCTTTTTCAAGTGCATCCCAGTCGACGCCGTCGTGGCTGACAAAACCGTCGTCCTCCGAGGCGATCACTGCGCGCTTGAGGTTGTCAGAAATCTGGTTGTAATCCACCCACTGCTGTGCCCAAGGCAGGCTGCCCTTGGCATTCACAATGCGCCAGGCCTCAGAGCGCTGAAATGCGGTGGACTGTGGATCTACAGTCGCCATGAAAGCGATGCGCCCGATAAAGTAGATCTCCAGACACAGCAGCGTGATTGCGCAAAGAACGGCCCAACGCCAGAAAGCCCTCATGGCGCGGCACTAACCCGAGCTTCCAACGTCTCGTCGCGGGTAAAGCGAAAACGCGAAACCACGAGAATCTGGTCGGCTTGTCGGCGCATGGCTGGAGAGAATGGACCAAATGGACCGGCCGAGCGGGCAATGGCAGCTGCGCGCCGGTCAAGCACCGTGTTGCCGGAGCTTGAGACGACCTCCGTGTTGAGCACACTGCCGTCAAAATTGACTGTGACGATCATGGTCAGGTCACCGTAGAGTTTCTTGCCGTTGGCAGTGGGAAAGTTCTCTGTGCCACGTTCTTCGATGGTGTGGCGCAGGCTGTCGTAGTACACGGCATACACCTCTTCGCGGGTGGCCGGGCTGATATAGCGCTTCTTGGGGCGCGAATTTTCGGTATTGATGCGGCGCTCGATTTCCGCCAGCAGCTTGGACAGCTGTTTGCGCTTTTCCTCTTGTTGCGCCAGATCAGCCTTGTTGCGCAGGTCCTTGGGATCGGGCGGGGCCATGCGTGCGATTTGCTCTTTCACGGCAGTCAACATCACACTTTGCTGCTCTTGCAAACTTTGCAACTTGCTGGCACTGACCATTTCCAGAGTTTCACCAACGTCGGTGAAAGCGGATGGAGGGAGCGGGCTGGTGGCCCGGCCCTTTTCGCTATCGCCTCCTCCAGCCAGTGATGCCTGCGCAATGGCTTTGGCCTTTTCCGGTTTTTCATCGGTGCGGGCGTTAACCAGAATAACTTCCAGGGGGGTGTCTTCAAATACGCGGTTAAACGATTCGGGGTCTACAAAACGCACTGAAAGCACCAAGCCATGCACCGCGATGGATGCACCCAGGGCCAATTGCAGTGTGCTGTATTTTGCGAATATCACTAAGTCGGATTATCGCTAGAAGCGGCCTCGGCATCGTTCATATCAACTGCAATAGCAATGGGGCCGGCCACTTCGTCTTCGTCTTCGGGTTCATCGTCCAATGCGGTTTCCGCCATTGGCACATCCAGGCGCTCCAGCACGGTGCCATTTACGTCCAGCGTGATGAGGTCGATGTCGCCCAGTTTTACACGCACTTTGGCCGAGCGTGGCAGGCCTTGCGCGCCCATGACCGGCAACACCAGTGGAATGTCATCGGCGCGCACCATGTTTTCCTTGAACAGGCTGGCCACCAATTCGGTCAGCTTGTTTTGTTGCAGGTAGCGCAGCGTCCAGAAGCGTTC
>CAIQEX010000064.1 GCA_903870955.1 uncultured beta proteobacterium | reverse complement strand
GGGTATCGACGACTTTGATTTCTTCCCGCCCCGGCGCAGCAGCCAACTTCCCGCCATCGGTGCCAACACGGTTTATCTGCTGGCCCAGCCCTTTTTGGCCGATACCGCCAAGGGCTTGGATGCGCTCGGACTGAAGCGGCTGAACGCGCCCTTTCCCCTGGGCTCGGAAGGCACCACCGGCTGGCTGCAAGCCGCGGCTACAGCCTTTGACGTAGAGCCCAACCGCTTCAACGAAGTCACCGCCGCACCGCGCCAGCGCGCCGAACAGTCACTGGCCCGCCACCGTGCCGTGCTAGCGGACAAGAAGGTGTTCTTCTTCCCCGATTCGCAGCTTGAGATTCCACTGGCGCGCTTTCTGCACCGCGAGTTGCACATGGCGCTTTGCGAGGTCGGCACGCCCTACCTGCACCGCCCGATCATGGCCGCCGAACTGGCGCTTTTGCCTGCCGGCACACGCCTGTCTGAAGGCCAGGATGTCGAGTCGCAACTTGACCGCTGCCACGCCGACCAACCGGATCTGGTGATCTGCGGTTTGGGTCTGGCCAATCCGCTGGAGGCCGATGGCCTGACCACCAAATGGTCCATCGAGTTGGTGTTCACTCCCATTCAGGGCTATGAGCAGGCCGGCGATCTGGCCGCCCTTTTCAGCCGCCCGCTGCTGCGCAAACAGAAACTGGTGGCCTAGATGCAACTCACTCTCTGGACATACGAAGGCCCGCCACATGTGGGTGCCATGCGCATCGCCACCGCTTTGACCGATGTGCATTACGTGCTGCACTCGCCGCAGGGCGACACCTATGCGGACCTGCTGTTCACCATGATCGAGCGCCTGCCACGGCGTCCGCCCGTCACCTACACCAGCTTCCAGGCCCGCGATCTGGGCGGCGACACGGCACAACTTTTCAAGGATGCTGTGGCCTCCGCCTGTGCACGTTTCAAGCCTGCCGCAGTCCTGGTGGGCGCGTCCTGCACGGCCGAACTGATTCAGGACGATCCGGGCGGTTTGGCCCAGGCACTGAAGCTGGACATACCCGTGGTGGCGCTGGATTTGCCGTCCTATCAGCGCAAGGAAAACTGGGGCGCGTCCGAGACTTTCTACCACCTCGTGCGTCGTCTGGTGCAGCCTAAGCGTGCAGAAACCTCGGACACGCCGCGCAAGCCGCGCTGCAATATTCTCGGCCCCACAGCCCTGGGTTTCCGTCACCGCGACGATGTGCGCGAAATCACGCAACTGCTGCAGGACCTTGGTGTCGAGGTCTCGGTGGTCGCGCCGCTCAATGCGTCGGTGAAGGACTTGCAGGAACTCGGCCAGGCAGATTTCAACGTGGTCTTGTATCCGGAAATTGGCAACACCACCGCGCAGTGGTTGCAGCGCCAATTTCAGCAACCGTCTACCAAGACCATCCCCATCGGCGTGGAGGCCACACGTGCCTTTATTCAGGAAGTCGCCTCGCTGGCCCATATCACCGTCCCGGAGCACCTGGAGAGCCGCCTGCGCTCGGTCTGGTATGCACGCTCGGTGGACTCCACCTACCTCACCGGCAAGCGGGTGTATCTGTTTGGCGATGCCACCCACGTCGTTGCGGCGGCGCGCTTTGCCACCCACGAGATGGGCTTTGAGGTGGCGGGCATGGGCACCTACAGCCGCGAGTTTGCGCGCGAGGTGCGCGATGCCGCCAAGCAATATGGCGTGGAAGCCCTGATCACCGACGACTACCTGCAGGTCGAGGAGCAGATCCGTGCGTTGCAACCCGAGTTGATCCTGGGCACGCAGATGGAGCGCCACATCGCCAAGCGCCTGGCCATCCCCTGCGCCGTGATTTCAGCCCCGGTGCATGTGCAGGATTTCCCGGCACGCTTCTCGCCGCAAATGGGTTTTGAAGGAGCCAACGTGTTGTTTGACACCTGGGTCCACCCGCTGATGATGGGTCTGGAAGAGCACCTGCTGGGCATGTTCCGCGAAGACTTTGAATTCCACGAAGGGGCAGCCCCCTCGCACCTGGGTGCCACGCGCCAAAGTGCCACGGAGTCTGCCCGGGCTCCAGCAACGGCAGAACCGGTGGCTCCGGCCAGCACGGCAGATTCCGCCAGTGTTGCGACGGTGGCCACTGCGGCGCAGACCAGCGTAACGCAGACCGTCCAGGTTGCGCAGTGGACGCCTGCGGCAGAAAAAGAACTCGGAAAGATTCCGTTCTTCGTGCGCGGCAAGGCGCGCCGGAACACCGAGCGTTACGCCCTGGAGCAAGGCGTTGCCACCATCACTGTGGAGACACTCTACGATGCCAAAGCCCACTTCAGCCGCTGAAAAAACGGGCTCCAATCTGCGGGTGGTGCTGGTCACCATGGACACGCATCTGGCCAGCGCCGCACAGCGCTCGGCGGCAGCCCTGACGCGCCAACTGCCGGGGCTTTGCTTCAACACCCACAGTGCCTCCGAATACCGCACCAACGAGAATGCTTTGCAGCGTTGCAACGCCGACATCGCACGTGCCGATCTGGTCATCGTCAGCATGCTGTTCATGGAAGACCACTTCCTGCCGGTGCTGGACGCCCTGAAGGCGCGACGTGATCAATGCGATGCCATGGTCTGCATCATGTCCGCACCGCCCGTGATGCAGCAAACACGCATGGGCAAGTTCAGCATTGGCGGCCAGTCCGGTGGCTTGATGGGTCTGCTGAAGAAGCTGCGCCCGAGCAACAAGGAAGGCTCTGAAAGCCAGGCCCCGAGTGGCTCTGCCGGTGCCAAGCAAATGGCCATGCTGCGCCGTCTGCCCAAACTGCTGCGCTTCATTCCGGGCACCGCACAGGACGTGCGCATCTTCTTCCTGGTGATGCGCTACTGGCTGGCCGGTTCCGAGCAGAACATCATCAACATGGTGCAGTTGCTGGTCAGCCGCTATGCCGGTCCATCGCACGCCGCCATCAAGAAATTGACCCAGGTGCAGGACCCGGTGGAATACCCCGAGGTCGGCGTCTACCACGCCCGCATGAAAGGCCGCCTGTCTGAACATCTGGCCGATTTGCCCAAGGCAAAACCCCAGCAGGCCACGGTGGGTTTGCTGCTCATGCGCTCCTATTTGCTGGCCGGTAATGCCGGCCACTACGACGCCGTGATCAATGCGCTGGAAGCCAGGGGTCTGCGCGTGATTCCGGCATTTGCCAGCGGCCTGGATGCCAGGCCCGCGATTGAGCAGTACTTCATGGCCGATGGCCGCGCCAGCATCGACGCGCTGGTGTCGCTGACCGGCTTCTCGCTGGTGGGTGGCCCGGCCTACAACGACGCGCGTGCCGCCGAAGCCATCCTGACCCAACTCGACGTGCCCTATATGGCAGCCCACCCGGTGGAGTTCCAGACGCTGTCGCAATGGGCCAGTTCCGAGCGCGGCTTGCTACCGGTGGAAAACACCATCATGGTCGCCATCCCCGAACTCGACGGCTCCACCGTACCGATGGTTTATGGCGGACGCCCGGGCGCCGCCGGTGAAACCTGCAAGGGCTGTGCACGTGCCTGCACCTTCACCGAAGCCCATGCCGCGCAGGAGATGGTGGCCTGCTCCGAGCGCACCGACATGCTGGCCAACCGTGTGGCCCGCATGATCCGCCTGCGCCAGAAACCACGCCAGGAACGCAAGCTGGCTCTGGTGCTTTTCAACTTTCCGCCGAACGCCGGAAATATCGGCACAGCGGCCTATCTGTCGGTGTTTGAGTCGGCCTTCAACACGCTGCGCACCCTGTCTGCCGAAGGCTACCGCGTGGACCTGCCCGACAGCGTCGACGACTTGCGCGACCGCATCCTCGAAGGCAACCGCGCGCAGTATGGTGCCGAGGCCAACGTGCACCATCTGATACCGGCCGAACAGCATGTGCGGCAAGAGACCTATTTGTCCGAGATCGAAGCCCAGTGGGGCCCGGCACCGGGACGCCACCTGACCAACGGCAACGGCCTGTTTGTGCAGGGCGTGCAGTTTGGCCAGGTGCTGGTCTGCATACAACCTGGCTTCGGCTACGAGGGCGATCCGATGCGCCTGCTGTTTGAGTCCGGCTTTGCGCCCACGCATGCCTTCAGCGCCTTCTACCGTTATCTGCGCGAGGAATTTGATGCCGATGCAGTACTCCACTTTGGTACCCATGGCGCACTGGAATTCATGCCCGGCAAGCAGGCCGGACTATCGGCCAAATGCTGGCCCGACCGGCTGATCGGCGCGCTGCCCAATATCTATCTCTACGCTTCCAACAATCCGTCCGAAGGTGCGTTGGCCAAGCGCCGTGGCAGCGCCACACTGGTGAGCTATCTGCCACCCACTCTGGCCGAATCGGGTTTGTACAAGGGTCTGGTGGATCTCAAGCAAACGCTGGAGCGCTGGCGCGGCCTGGAGGCCGAGTTGAGTGAAGAGCGCAACGAACTGGCCGGCATGATCCATGAACAAGCCGTGGCCCTGGACTTGAAAGTGCCCGCCGCGAAGCGCACGGATGCGACCCTTATTGAACCCTGGATTGACGCACTGCAGGCGCAACTGCTGGAGCTGGAATATGCGCTGATACCCGAGGGCCTGCATGTCATGGGCCAATTGCCCACGCGCACGCAGCGCCTGACCACATTGCAAGCCATGTCGCAGGCCATGGGCATTCACCAAACGGAGATGCTGGAAAGCCTGGTCGACGGTGCAGCCGAAGAAACCCTGGCCAGCCGCGCACCGGACCTGACTGCTGCGCAGCGCGAATCCCTGCACCAGTTGGTGCGCACCAACCGGTTGCTGCAGGAAGACCATGAAATGACGGGACTGCTGCGCGCACTGGACGGCCGCTACGCCTTGCCCGCCCCCGGTGGCGACCTGCTGCGCAACGCCGACGTGCTGCCCACAGGCCGCAACCTGCACGGGCTCGACCCCTTCAAGCTGCCCACCGCGTTCGCCGTGCGCGATGGCCAGAAGCAGGCCGAAAAATTGATTGCACGCTTTGCTGCCGACGGTGCCGGTTACCCCGAGTCCGTGGCCATGGTGCTGTGGGGCACCGACAACCTGAAGACCGAAGGCAGCCCGATGGCACAGGCCCTGGCGCTGATGGGTGTGCTGCCGCGCTTTGACACCTATGGCCGCCTGGCAGGTGCGCAATTGACACCCCTGGCCGAACTCGGTCGTCCGCGCATCGACGTGGTGATCACGCTGTCCGGCATCTTCCGTGACCTGTTGCCGATGCAGATCAAGCTGCTGGCCGAAGCCAGTTTCATGGCCGCCAGTGCCGACGAGCCAGTCGAGCAAAACTTCATCCGCAAGCATGCGCTGGCGTATATGGCCGAGCATGGTGGCGACCTGGAGAACGCCTCGCTGCGCGTCTTTGGCAACACCGAAGGCGCCTACGGCTCCAACGTCAACATGCTGGTGGAAAGTTCGACCTGGGATAAGGAAGACGAACTCGGCAATGCCTTCACCGCGCGCAAAGGCTTTGCCTATGGCCGCGAGGGCCGCCCGGTGCGCAACAACACGCTGCTGCAAAGCGCGCTGGCGAATGTCTCGCTGACCTACCAGAATGTGGATTCGGTGGAGCTCGGTGTGACCAGCATCGACACCTACTTTGACACTTTGGGCGGCATCAGCCGCGCGGTGTTGCAGGCCAAGCACCAGCGCGATGGCGACGCCGCCAAGGCGCCGCCGGTGTATGTGGGCGACCAGACGCAGGGCGACGGTGTGGTGCGAACCTTGACCGAGCAGGTGGCGCTGGAAACGCGCACCCGCATGCTCAACCCGAAGTGGCACGAAAGCATGCTGCAGCACGGCTACGAAGGCGTGCGCCAGATCGAAGCCCACCTGACCAACACCATGGGCTGGTCGGCCACCACGGGCCAGGTACAGCCTTGGGTCTACCAGCAGTTGGCGCAGACCTTCATGCTGGACCCGGCCATGAGAGAACGTCTGGCCCAACTGAACCCGGCTTCGTCGGTCAAGTTGGCGAATCGTTTGCTGGAAGCTTCGCGTCGCCAATATTGGGCGCCGGACGCTGACACCATGAAAGCCCTGCAGCAAGCAGGCCTCGAGTTGGAAGACCGCCTGGAAGGCGTATTTGAAGGAATGCCCGCATGATCGAAACCACCGCCATCCCCGTGTCCCACATCCGGCGCAACAGCCCGCCCAGCGACGGCGAGGGCAGCGTGCAGGTGCAGTTGGACCCGAACGTCAAGATCGGCACCGCCAAGGTCTTTGCCGTGTATGGCAAGGGGGGAATCGGCAAGAGCACGACCTCGTCGAACCTGTCGGTGGCCTTCAGCAAGATGGGCAAACGGGTGCTGCAAATCGGCTGCGACCCCAAGCACGACTCGACCTTCACGCTGACCAAGAAG
>CAIQEX010000063.1 GCA_903870955.1 uncultured beta proteobacterium | reverse complement strand
GCTGGCAGCCGCGGCGTTAGGTGCAGCTTTGGTGTGGTTTGTCGCCCTGGCACCTGCCTTGCGCAGTCTGAAGACCGTCGCCGCGCAGAGCGCTTCGCTGGCAGCTGACATCGAGCGCATGCAAGCCCTGCAGGTGCGTGCCAAAGCTTTGCAAGCCAAACCAGCGCTGGCACCGCAAGAGAGCCTGCGCGCCTTGCAAGCCGCCGCTACCAAATTGGGCAACGCAGTCACTCTGCAGGTGGTCGGAGAGCAGGCCACACTGACCATCAAACGATTCAGTGCGGTGGAGTTGGGCCAATGGCTGGCGGCCCAAACGGGCCCCGGGATGAGCCCCACTGAAGCGCATCTCAAACGTGACACAGGCAGCGTCGAGCCGGTATGGAGTGGCACGCTGGTCTACCGCTTGCCGGGTTCGGCCACGCCCTGAACCTTTTGATACCTTGACATTGACCATGGCACGCCCGCTCAACCGATCAACCCAAGCCGCAACCGCAGGCATGCGCGGTGTGTGGTTCTGGGCACTCTTCGGTGCCTTGGTGGGCGCGCTGTGGGCGACGCTGCAGTTTGCACCGGCTGTCTGGTTGCAACGGGCGGCCTTTGCCGCCAGCGAAGGCCGGTTGGTGCTGCGCGAAAGCCAGGGCACGCTGTGGCATGGCTCGGCCCAAGTCGGTTTTACCGGTGGCACGGGCAGCAGCGATGCAGCCCGTCTGCCGGGGCGCGTGCAATGGGACTTGCATTGGGGTGGCAGTGGCCTGCAGATGGCACTCTTCGCCGATTGCTGCACACCCCAAGCGCAACAGTTCACCCTCACTGCGGGGCTGCGCAGTTGGCGTTTGCAACTGGCGCCTGGCGAATCAACCTGGCCCGCAGCCGTGCTGGCCGGCTTGGGCACACCCTGGAACACGGTGAAGTTTCAAGGCCCCCTGGTGCTGAAAACGCCGGGCTTGAGTCTGGCCTCGTCGGTCGACCGGATGCAGGTCGAAGGTTCCATGAGTCTGGAGATGCCGGGACTGGTGTCGAGTCTGTCCACCCTGCGCCCCTTGGGCAGCTACCGCCTGCTGCTCAGTGGTGGCGAGCAACCCGCTCTGGATTTGCGCACGGTCGAGGGCAGCCTGCAATTGCAGGGCACGGGTCGCTGGACCGCGGGACAACTGCGCTTTGTCGGTGAGGCCCGTGCAGACGCAAAACACGAAGACGAGCTTTCCAACCTTCTCAACATTTTGGGACAGCGCGACGGTGCGCGGTCTGTCATTACCCTGGGCTAACAGCATGCGACATTCCCTCCCCCCCTTACTCCCCAGCTTCCTCCCCCCTTTTCCAGTCATTCAGTGGCTACGCGTGACCGGTTTACTGGCTGTTCTCAGCATCTGTCCTCCGGCCTTTGCACAGGCAGAAGCGAATGGCACGCAGAAGCTTGCGCAAAACGCGCCAGTTACGCTGAACTTTGTCAACGCCGAGATCGAAGCCGTGGCCCGCGCCATGGCCAGCATGACCGGGCGGCAAGTGGTGCTTGACCCGCGTGTGAAAGGCACCATCAATCTGAGCAGCGACCGGCCCCTCTCGCCCGCTGCCGCCTACAACCAGTTTCTGGGTGCCTTGCGTCTGCAGGGTTTCACCGTCGTCGAATCGGCCGGTTTGGATAAGGTCGTGCCCGAGGCGGATGCCAAATTGCAAAGCGGCGCCGTCAGCGCCGATGCGCCGGGCAAGAGCAACCCCTTGGGCAATCAGATCGTGACCAAGATCTTCAAGCTCAATTTTGAGAGTGCCGCCAACCTGCTGCCCATCCTGCGCCCGCTGATCAGCCCGAACAATGTCATCAACGTGAACCCCGGCAACAACTCGCTGGTGATTACCGACTACGCCGACAACCTGCAACGCATCGCCCGCATCATTGCCGCGAGTGATGTGGCCAATGGCAGCGACCTGGAAATCCTGCCGCTGCAATACGCCATATCAAGCGACCTGGCACCCTTGATCTTGCGATTGATAGAAAGCGGCTCCACGGCTGCGGCCGCGCCGGGCCAGGCCGACACCGGCTTCAAGACCACCATCATCGCCGAGCCGCGCAGCAACGCGCTGATCGTGCGTGCCGCCAATCCGGCCCGCGTGGCACTGGTCAAGTCACTGGTTGCACGCCTGGATCAGCCGACCGTGCAAGGCGATGGCGGCACCGGCAACATCCATGTGGTGATGCTCAAAAACGCCGATGCCACCAAGCTCGCGGCCACCCTGCGCGCCGTGATGTCGGGCGAGGTGCGCGCGGCCACGCCGGCCACCGCCACGGCAGCCGGCAGTGCACCTGCCACGCAGAGCACCACCGGGGGACAGGTGCAAGCCGATGTGGCCACCAACGCGCTCATCATCACCGCACCCGATCCGCAGTACCGCCAATTGCGCGCGGTCATCGACCAACTCGACGCGCGCCGGGCCCAGGTTTTTGTGGAAAGCCTGATCGCCGAAGTGAACGCGGACCGCGCCGCTGAGTTCGGCATTCAATGGCAAGGCCCCATTGGCAAGGCCGGTGATTCAGCCATTGGCTTGCTGGGTACCAACTTTGGCGCCGGTGCCAAAAACATCCTTGGCCTGGCCACCGGTGCAGCCACCGGAACGCTGCCCGCGGCGGGCCTGAATATCGGTGTGGCGACGCAGAACAACGGGGTCTATACGCTGGGCTTTCTGGCGCGCTTTCTGGAGCAGAACGGCGATGGCAACATCCTGTCCACACCGAATCTGCTGACGCTGGACAACGAAGAGGCCAAGATCGTGATTGGTCAGAACGTGCCCTTTGTGACCGGGCAGTACACCAACGCCAACTCAGGCAGCAACTCGGGCTCGGTGAATCCGTTTCAGACGATTGAGCGCAAGGATGTGGGCCTGACACTCAAGGTCAAACCCCAGATCAGCGAGAACGGCACCGTCAAGCTGACCATCTTTCAGGAAGTCTCCAGCGTGCAGGCTTCCAGTGTCAACTCGGCCAGTGGCCTGATCACCAACAAGCGCTCCATCGAATCGAATGTGCTGGTCGAGGACGGCTCCATCGTGGTGCTGGGTGGCTTGCTGCAGGACGAGTACGCCGGCAACAACGACCGTGTACCCGGCCTCGCCGACATCCCATTTTTCGGCGCGCTGTTCCGCAGCGAAGCGCGTAGCCGCAAGAAGACCAATCTGATGGTGTTCCTGCGCCCGGTGGTGGTACGAGATGCGGGTGCCAGTGACGCACTGTCCAACAGCCGCTATGAGCAGATGCGCGGGGTACAGCAGGGTACGCAGCCAGTTCCCAGCACCACCATGCCGATCAATGACGCACCCGTCATGCCCGTAGCACCTGTGGCGCCCGTCAAGCCGGTTATGGCCACGCCTGCTGCCGCAAAATAATCCCCAGCCCATGGCCGCACGCTACCCCCTGCCCTACGCCTTTGCCCGCAACCAGCAACTGTTGCTGGAGCAGGAGGGCGAATCCCTGACCCTCTGGATGCATGCGCTCACGCCTCCTGGCGGCATCAGCGAAACCCTGCGCAAATACGACGCGCACCAGGTGGAACTGCTCAGCGCCGAAGCCTTGCAGCAGCGCATCAGCGCGGCCTATGCCCAGGGTGAATCCAGCGCCGCCTCGGTGGTGAGCGAGGTGCAGAGTGACGCCGACCTGTCGCGCATGATGCAGGAACTACCTGCCGTCGAAGACCTGCTGGAAAGCGCCGGTGACGCACCCATCATCCGCATGCTCAACGCCCTGCTGACGCAGGCCGCGCGCGATGGTGCCAGCGACATCCACATCGAACCCTACGAGCGCCACAGCAGCGTGCGCTTTCGCGTCGATGGCACTTTGCGCGAGGTGGTACAACCCAATCGCGCCTTGCACGCCGCCCTGATCTCGCGCCTGAAAATCATGGCCCAGCTCGACATTTCCGAGCGACGCATGCCGCAGGACGGGCGCATTTCATTGCGCATCGGCACCCGCGCAATGGACGTGCGTGTCTCCACCCTGCCGAGCG
>CAIQEX010000062.1 GCA_903870955.1 uncultured beta proteobacterium | reverse complement strand
TCCCATATCTTCCTGGCCTCTTTCAGTTACCAACCGTCACGTACACATGGCACGTGGGCTTGCGGATTTGGTTTCCGCGACCTTTGGCGCGGGCCGTAAAGCGACGCAGCGATGCACCTTGTTCGACGTAGATGGTTTTCACCTTCAGTTCGTCGATATCGGCACCGTCATTGTGCTCAGCATTGGCAATCGCAGACTCCAGAACCTTCTTGATGATCACAGCAGCTTTTTTCTGTGTGAATTGCAAGATGTTCAGGGCTTGATCAACTTTTTTGCCGCGGATCAGGTCCGCGACCAGACGACCTTTGTCAACCGACAAACGGACGCCACGAAGGGTTGCACGAGTTTCCATGGTCACCTCCTTATTTCTTCTGGACTTTTTTGTCCGCAGGGTGGCCCTTGAAAGTACGGGTGAGTGCGAACTCTCCCAACTTGTGGCCTACCATTTGGTCGGTGATATACACAGGTACGTGCTGCTTGCCGTTGTGCACAGCGATGGTCAAGCCGATGAAATCGGGCAGGATCATGGAGCGACGCGACCAGGTCTTGATTGGCTTCTTGTCCTTGGTAGCCACGGCCTTTTCAGTCTTGGCGACCAGGTGGTGGTCTACAAAAGGACCTTTTTTAAGTGAACGAGTCATTTAACCTTCCCCTTACTTCTTGCGACGCGACACGATCATGACCTGCGTGCGCTTGTTGTTACGGGTACGGTAACCCTTGGTCAGATTACCCCAAGGATCGACTGCGTGACGGCCTTCGCCAGTCTTGCCTTCGCCACCGCCGTGTGGGTGGTCAACCGGGTTCATCACCACACCGCGAACGGTCGGGCGAATACCCATCCAGCGTTTCACACCGGCTTTACCGAGTTGACGCAGGCTGTGCTCTTCGTTGGCGACCTGGCCAATGGTGGCGCGGCAGTCAATGTGAATCTTGCGGACTTCGCCCGAACGCACACGCACTTGAGCGTAGGTGCCTTCGCGAGCCAGCAGAGTGGCAGATGTACCCGCAGAGCGGATGATCTGAGCGCCCTTGCCCACTTGCAGTTCCACACAATGGATGATGGAACCCACGGGGATGTTGCGGATAGGCAGCGTGTTACCCACGCGGATCGGGGCTTCCGAACCGCTCAGGATGGTTGCGCCGACTTCCAGACCACGCGGAGCAATGATGTACTTGCGCTCGCCGTCTGCGTAGCACACCAGAGCGATGTGCGCAGAGCGGTTAGGGTCGTACTCAATACGCTCAACCTTTGCCGGAATGCCATCCTTGGTACGACGGAAGTCGACCAGACGGTAGTGGTGCTTGTGACCACCGCCCTTGTGGCGGGTGGTGATGTGGCCGTTGTTGTTACGACCAGCGTGCTGGAATTGTGGTTCCAGCAGCGCAGCGTGGGGAGCACCCTTGTACAGGTGGTCACGCGAAATCTTCACCACGCCACGACGGCCTGGGGAAGTTGGTTTGATTTTAATAACAGCCATGATTACGCAGCCTCCCCACCGAGGTTCAGCTCTTGACCGGGTTGCAGAGTCACATAGGCCTTGCGAATGTTATCGCGACGACCCACCGACTTGCCAAACCGCTTGGTTTTGCCTTTGGTGTTTACAACAGAGACGCCCTTGACTTCTACCTTGAACATCAATTCCACAGCGGCCTTGATTTCGTATTTGGTAGCGTCTTGCAGCACTTTGAAAGTCACAGCATTGCTTTTCTCTGCAACCATGGTGGCCTTTTCAGACACGATGGGAGCAACCAGCACCTGCATCAAACGACCTTCGTTGAATTTGGACAGATTAGGACCGTGGCTCATGCGAACATCTCCTGCAGTTTGCCCATCGCGGCCTTGGTCACCAGAACCTTGCGGTAGTGAACCAAAGACAGCGGATCAGCGTAACGGGGCTCGACCACCAGCACGTTGACCAGATTGCGTGAGGCCAGGTACAGGTTTTCATCAACTTCATCAGAGATGACCAGGACGGAGTCCAGATTCATCGCCTTGAACTTGGCAGCCAAAGCCTTGGTCTTGGGAGAGTCGACCTTGATCGAATCCACCACAGCCAGACGGCCTTCGCGAGCGAGTTGCGAGAGGATCGAAGCCATACCAGCGCGGTACATCTTCTTGTTGATCTTCTGCGTGAAGTTTTCATCAGGCATGTTCGGGAAAATACGACCGCCTCCGCGCCACAGGGGCGAGGACGTCATACCGGCGCGAGCGCGGCCAGTTCCCTTTTGCTTGAAAGGCTTCTTGGTTGAGTGGTGAACTTGTTCGCGATCCTTCTGGGCACGGGTGCCCTGACGCGCGTTAGCTTGGAAAGCCACCACGACCTGGTGAACCAGATCTTCGTTGTATGCACGACCAAAAACGGTCTCTGGCGCTTCGAATTTCGAAGTGGCCTGGCCTTGGTCATTCAGGAGTTCGAGCTGCATTAGATCGCTCCTTTAGCTTTGACTGCAGGACGCACGGTCACAAAACCGCCGGCAGAACCAGGGATCGCACCCCGGATCAACAGCAGTTGACGCGTTTCGTCAATGCGGAATACATCCAGATTCTGGATAGTTTTGGTGACATCGCCCAAATGGCCTGTCATGCGCTTACCGGGGAACACACGACCTGGGTCCTGTGCCATACCGATAGAACCGGGCACGTTGTGCGAACGGCTGTTACCGTGCGACGCGCGCTGCGAGCTCATTTTGTGGCGCTTGATGGTACCGGCGAAGCCTTTACCAATGGAGGTGCCTTGCACGTCCACTTTTTGACCTACAGCGAAGACATCCACAACGGGCACATGGGCACCGGCGGCGTACTTGGCTGCAGTGTCGGCTGCGACACGGAATTCCTGGATGATTTCACCGGCTTCAACACCCGCCTTGGCGAGGTGGCCAGCAACCGGCTTGGTCACACGCGATGCTTTGCGCGAACCAAACGTTACCTGCAAGGCAACGTAGCCGTCGTTCTCTTCGGTTTTCACCTGAGTGACACGATTGTTTGAAACGTCCACCACGGTAACAGGAACTGCGTCCCCGTCGTCCGTGAATAGGCGCATCATGCCAACCTTGCGACCCAGCAACCCTAAGGACTTGCTAAGACTCATTGTTTTCTCCGTAACTTCCACCGTTGCAGCTTCAATTGGTTGCAACGTTTTTGCGTGAAAGACTGTTAATAAAACTCCACCAAAAATTCAGCGGAGCCTGCGAGTATAGCGCGCCATTGGCCGTTAGGCAATAGCGCGCTACCCGACTCTTGATGAACCCGGCAATTACCGGGTTCGGAACTGCTTATTGCAGCTTGATTTCCACGTCCACGCCGGCTGGGAGGTCCAGCTTCATGAGGGCATCCACGGTCTTGTCGGTTGGATCAATGATGTCCATCAGACGTTGGTGGGTACGGATTTCAAACTGGTCGCGACTGGTCTTGTTCACGTGGGGTGAACGCAGAATGTCGAAACGCTTCATGCGCGTTGGCAGGGGCACGGGGCCCTTGACGATCGCGCCGGTGCGCTTGGCGGTGTCCACAATTTCAGCGGCCGACTGGTCGATGAGTTTGTAGTCAAATGCCTTCAGGCGGATGCGGATTTTTTGCTTGGTTGCCATGGTAATTCCTTGTATGTGTGCGAATTACGCAATGATCTTGGCAACCACACCAGCGCCCACGGTACGACCGCCTTCGCGAATAGCGAAGCGCAGGCCTTCTTCCATGGCGATGGGGTTGATCAGCT
>CAIQEX010000061.1 GCA_903870955.1 uncultured beta proteobacterium | reverse complement strand
CTGGCGCGTGCCCTCCAGAGTGGCTTGGCTGGCCACCACCCCGGCTTGGGCTTTGTCCAGGCCTGCGCTCAGGCGCCCGCCGGTCCAAAGCGGCTGCTGCAGGCGCAGCGTGGTGACGTTTTTGTCGCCGTAGCTGGGGTAGTTGGGGTCGCCTGCGCTGGCGTCGACCTGCTCGAAGCCCACCGAGGGGGTGGGGTAGAACTGCCACTGCGCACCTTCGAGCGCCTGTTTGGCCGATGCGCCCAGCGCTTGTTGCGAGCGCATCGAGGGGTGGGTCGAGAGGACGCCGTCGATTAATTCTGGCAGCGATTGCGCGTTGCTCCAGGTCGAGGCTAGCCCCACCAGGCTGCAAAGCAGCCTCACTCCAAGTTTTATGTTCAATTAATACCCCTGCAAGAATCCCTCCTTTGTATTCTCATTCATACATGTCGTAAAGCACAACAAAATGAAAAATAAAGATTGCGATCGGGGTTTTGACCGGTTTTGCAGCAAAAACCCCACTTCACCTGCCGTTCTGGCGGGCGAAAGCTCCGTTTTTAGAATCGTTCCTGTAGACCCGATGGTGGGTATCACCAACCAACGCAGGGCTAAGTCTGCGAACCTTGGGTCAGGTAGTTGAGCACCAGTTTGTCTTGGGACGTAAGTCCCTTGAAGGCCAGACCAATAAAGAAAGCTTCTTCGTAGGTGGCCCGGTTGTTATGGCAGACGCTGGCATGGAGTTGCAGGTCCATGGGTGCTTTGTCCACCAGAACCGACAGGGTGACCATGATATTTGCGCCAATGGCTGCCAGACTGCTCGACGCCTTGATCATCGCGCCGCTGACGCTCAAATCGATGAGCTCGACCAGTAAAGTCTCGCCATTGCCCTGAGGTGGGGGAGCGCAGACGGTGGTCGGCCAGGAGCATTTGGTGCGCATGCTTTGTCGTACCAGCCGTGCATCGACTTGGGCCGGATAGGCCAACAGCGCATAGGCAAAAGGCTTTTCAAAAGTCTGCAGTACCTTGGATAAAAAGGAGTATTCGTATTGCCCGGTAAAGCCACGCACCACGCAAACTTCACCCTCCACCAGTTCAGTTTTGGCGCCTTCGCTGCCCAGCGGACCGACCATCACGCCCTTGCCTTCAATGGCGCCAAAGTACTGGGATTCTTTTTTGCTTGCCCCCGCAACCAGACGCTTGGTCTGCATCGCCATGCCGGGCTTGAGCCCGAGCGACCGCAAGGGTAGACGGCTGACTTCTTCTGGCGATTTATCGGCTTCTGACATGTCTCAGCTCTGCTCTCTAGGTAGTGATTTCACCCATTGCACGATCGTATCTGCCATCGGTGCCACGGCTTCCGGGTCCTTGATCGCACCGGCCAGCACGTGCTGGCCTTTGCTTTTGCTGTACCCCACGGGCTCAATCGACTTGCGCGCGGAACCCAGTCGGGTGAAAGCGGCTTTGGTTTCGGCTGTGTCCACGGTTTCGTCGCGCTCGCTGTAAAGCACCAGCACGGGCGTCTGAAACAAGGAGAGGTCGCTGTCCCGCACGCTCTTCACCAGTGACATCATCGGGAAAATGGCCTTGGTGGGATAGCTTGGCGTCCAGGCGTTGGCCTCCTGTGGGTTCTCAGGCACCCAACTGCGCACCGGGCCCTGCACGAGCAGCGCGATTTTCTGACCCCAGGGCAAATTGACGATTTCGGAGCGCTTGTCCTTGGGGCCAAAGTTGGGAGATACGAACACATGCGCAGAAACCCGAGCCGCATCGGCCGAGGAGCCCAGCCATGTCGCCAGCGTGCCGCCGGTGGAACAACTGATCAGCAACACCCGTTCGCCCAGTGTTTGGCCGATTTGTACGGCCTCCAGCGTGTCCGCCATCCAGTCCTGCGGTGTGGCGTCACCCATGGCGTCACCATTGGCACGGCCATGGCCCGTGAGCCGGGTGTAAAAAACATTGGCACCCAACTGGCTGGCGACGGTTTCTGCCAACGGCGCGGTCTCCAGTCGGCTGGCAGAGAAGCCGTGGATGTAGACCACCGACCAGTGTGTACGTTGCCCCGGCGTTGAAGCCCAGACGATCCCCTTGGCGTTGCCCGGTCTGATGTCCTTAAAGGCCGACTCGCTGCGTTGTATCCAGTCAGACAACTGGGCAATATCTTGCGGCGGTTGGGGTCTGTTGCTTGGCATGGCGGGTCCGAAATCATTGCGTGGGCCTAGCATATAGGCTGCGGCGCCCAGTGCAATGAGCAGCACCAGCGCAAGCAGCAAGCGCCGGCCTGGACTGAGTGATGTCTGCGGTTCGAATGGGTTATGCCTGCGTGATTTCATCTGCCTGGGTGAAGAACGAATTGGCTAAGATGGTACACCGGCAAGGCATCCAACCCGATGCTTCAAGACCACAGGAGATTTCGCTTATGCAGCAGTTCATTCGCCCGATTGTTAGGTCCGTATGGGTCAGGTCGT
>CAIQEX010000060.1 GCA_903870955.1 uncultured beta proteobacterium | reverse complement strand
TTTTGTGAAGGCTGAGGCTGCCCCGGCAGATCACCCAGCACCGAGCCCTTGTGGGCCGCCAGCGCCTCCAGATTCAACACCTGCTGTCCCTGCTGCTGCATGGCTTCCAGAATGCGCGTCTTGGCGCTGCCCGTAGGCCCGGCCACCACGATAAAGCGCAGCGCTTTGGGCACGATGTCCAGTTGCTCAATCACATGGTGACGCCAGCTTTTGTAGCCACCCTGCAGGCGCCTCGCCGACCAACCGACCTCGCGCAGGATGTGGGTGAACGCGCCGCTGCGCTGCCCGCCGCGCCAGCAGTACACCAATGGCGTCCAGCCTTTGGGTTTGTCGGCAAACAGAGTTTCGATGTGCATGGCAATATTGCGAGCCACCAACACCGAGCCGAGCTTGCGCGCGTCAAACGGTGACACCTGCTTGTACAAAGTGCCTACGGTGATGCGTTGCTGGTCGTCCAGCACCGGGCAGCTAATGGCTCCCGGAATATGGTCTTCGGCAAACTCCGAGGGACTGCGCGCATCGAGGATGGCGTCGAACTCGCCGAGCTGTTCAACAGTCGCACGGGTATGATCAATTGGAGTCAATGGGGTTCCCGTTGCAGGTTGAATCGAAGACGTCAAAAAGCAATTTTATATGCCGAACACCAATCCCCCCTCCCCCACCAACCCCGCGTCGATTCGCCTCACGGAATTCAGCCACGGGGGTGGCTGCGGGTGCAAGATAGCACCGGCCGTGCTGTCGCGCCTGCTGGCCAACGTCAACATGCCATTGCTGCCGCCCGACCTGTTAGTGGGCACCGAGACCAGTGACGATGCCGCCGTCTACCGCCTGAACGACCAGCAGGCCATCATTGCCACGACCGACTTCTTTACCCCCATCGTCGACGACCCCTATGACTTTGGCCGCATTGCCGCCACCAATGCCTTGTCCGATGTGTATGCCATGGGTGGCACGCCGCTGTTTGCGCTGGCTTTGGTTGGCATGCCCTTGGGCAAGATTCCAGAAGAAGCCATTCGTCTGATCCTGGCCGGTGGCCAGGATGTCTGCAAAGCCGCGGGAATCCCGATTGCCGGTGGCCACAGCATCGACACGCTGGAGCCTATTTATGGCCTCGTCGGCATTGGTGTGGTGCACCCGGACCGGGTCAAACGCAACAACCAGGCACAAGCCGGTGATGTGCTGATTCTGAGCAAACCATTGGGTGTCGGCATGCTGTCGGCCGCGCTGAAAAAGGGCACGTTGTCTGCGGAGGGCTATGCCGACATGGTGCGCTGGACCACCAAGCTCAACACCCCGGGCATTGCGCTGTCCGCACTGCCGCAAGTGCACGCCATGACGGACGTCACCGGCTTTGGTCTGGCGGGACATTTGCTGGAAATATGCCGGGGCTCGTCGCTGACCGCGCACGTGGAGTTTGATGCCGTGCCGGTGATTCCATTGGCGTCAGAGATTGCGCAAAGCGGCACCGCCACCGGTGCCTCTGCGCGCAACTGGGATGGCTACGGTAGCAGCGTGGTGCTGCCCGATGGCTTTACCCAGTGGAAACAAAACTTGTTGTCTGATCCACAGACCAGCGGCGGCTTGTTGATTGCGTGTGCGCCTGAGGCGGCGGCGCAGGTGCTGGCGCTCCTGCACGCAGAGGACTTTGGTGCTGCAAGGGTGATCGGCAAACTGGTGACTGGCGAAGCACAGGTCCAGGTTTTCTGAGTGCAGGCACCAAATCCATATTCCGCAACGGGTTCGCGTTAACCCTAGGAATACGAAAAAAACACC
>CAIQEX010000059.1 GCA_903870955.1 uncultured beta proteobacterium | reverse complement strand
TGGCGACGCTGCTGATCATTGAAGACGAAATGGTGCTGGCCAAAAACATGGCCAAGTTTTTTGAGAAGGCCGGCTATCTGGTGGAGGTTTCACACGACGGATTGACAGGCGTGCAGACTGCGCTGCGGATTCAACCCGATGTGGTGATTGTTGATTTTCAATTGCCCGGCATGGATGGGTTGGAGGTGATCCGAGCGCTGCGCAAGCAGGACGATCCGCCGCGCATCGTCATGGTCACCGGGCACGCCAGCGTGACCCTGGCGGTGGAGGCCATGAAGGCCGGGTCTATGGACTTGCTGACCAAACCGGTCACCCTGCAAAGCCTGAAAGAGGTGGTCGAGCGCGCACTGGCCGAGCGCGGTGAGCGGCGTGCGCTGGACTATTACCGCCAGCGCGATGCGCGCAATGCCAGCCTGGATGCACTGGTCGGTGAGTCGCAGGCGATGCAGAATTTGCGTGACCTGATTCGCAACATCTCTGCGATCGAACCGGCCGATTTGTCGCCAGCGGCCCCGATACTGATTTTGGGTGAAACCGGCACTGGCAAGGAACTGGTGGCCAAGGCCTGCCACCAGACCGGGCCGCGCGCCAAGGCGCCGTTTATGGAAATCAACTGCGCGGCCTTGCCCGCCCACCTGATTGAAGGAGAACTTTTTGGCTTTGAGAAAGGGGCCTTCACCGACGCCCATGCCCGCAAGGTCGGGCTGATTGAAGCCGCCGACGGCGGCACGCTGTTTCTGGATGAAATAGGCGAGTTGGATCTGGGTTTGCAGGCCAAGTTGCTGCGCGTACTGGAGAACTTGCGCGTGCGCCGTTTGGGCGCACTGACCGACAGGCAGGTCAACGTGCGCATTGTGGCCGCCACCAATCGCGACCTGGACGCGCAGGTGCGCGATGGCAATTTTCGTGCTGATTTGATGTACCGGTTGAAAGTCTTCCAGATTCAAATTCCGCCCTTGCGTGCGCGTGCCGGAGACATCCCGGTGCTGGCTGCGCACTTTTTGGCGCAACTGGCCAACCGCTATGCACGCAAGGCGCTGGTGATTGGCGACGATGCCATGGCCGCCTTGCAAGCGCACGACTGGCCGGGCAATGTGCGCGAATTGCGCAATGTGCTGGAGCGCGCCGTGTTGCTCAAGCACAGTGGCGTGTTGGAAGCAAGAGATCTGATGCTGGTCAGTGTGCCCCGACCGGCAGCAGCGGTGGGTGCGGGTGGTGCGTCCGCATCGGCGACGCCTGCCTTGCCGGTTTCGTTGGACGCATTGGAGCGCGAGCATCTGCAAAAGGCACTGGCCCAATGCAACGGCAACGTGACGCAGGCGGCCAAGATTCTCGGCATCAGTCGCGACACATTGCGCTACCGCATGGAGCGCCACGGGCTGCAGCGCTGAGTGACAGCATGACCCAACCCATCTCCAACCTCTTGGTGCTGCTTGGCTCGATGGAACCCAAACTCCATGCGGGCGTTTATGTCTACTGCGTCGCGCCCCACGGCACCGATGTAGCCGGGCTTTCGCCGGTCGCCACCGTTTATGAGTCGGAGGGACTGACACTGATCCTGCCGGAGGAACAGGTCAGTAGCGCTGGCTTGAGCGTCCTCTTCCGCGCCGCGTGGATCACGCTGATGGTTCATTCGGACCTGCAAGCTGTGGGCCTCACCGCCGCCTTTGCCCATGCGCTGGGTCAGGCGGGCATTAGCTGCAATGTGGTGGCAGGCGCCTACCACGACCACATCTTTGTGCCCTTTGAACAGGCTGAACGTGCGATGGAAGCCCTGATAGCCTTGCAACGCGCATCGTTGCGCTGACTCTTTTTCAGTCTTGCCAAAGGGCTTGCATCGCCTGCATGAACTGCCCCGAAATTGCGTCTTGTTGCGCGTGCTGTCCGTCAAAAATAACTTGTTGACCTGCCACAAAAACATCCCGAATGGCCGGCGTGTCACAGGCAAATACACAGGCATCGAGCACGTGGCTGGAAGGGATGCCGAGCAGGCCGGAGGCCTGCGGGTTTAGTACCAGCAAATCGGCGCGGGCACCTACCGTCAGGCCCCAGTCTTTTTGCCCGGCGGCACGGCCACCTGCGGCCAGCGCCGCTTCAAACAAACGCGCTGCCGTGGCACTTTGCCCGGTGGACGGACTGGCCGCCACATTGCGCTTTTGCAAGTGCATGCGCTGTCCGTATTCGAGCCAGCGGAGTTCTTCATTCCACTGGCGGCACACATGGCTGTCCGAGCCAATGGCCATCGGCACGCCGTGTTGCAACCAGGCGCTCAGGTCGGCCAGGCCATCACCCAAATTGCCTTCGGTGCTGGGGCAGATAACAATGCCCGCGCCGCTGGCGGCAACGGCTTCAATCTCGGTGTGCTGCGTATGGGTGGCGTGCACCAGTTGCCAACGCGCATCCAAAGGTAACGTGTCCGCGAGCCATTCGATCGGGCGTTTTCCGGTGTGTGCCAGGCAGTCGCGCACTTCCTGCATTTGCTCGGCGATATGGATGTGAATCGGCATGTCTTTGTCACCCACGCGCTCCAGCAAGTGCGTGATGGAGGCGGGCGCGGCAGCCCGTAGCGAGTGGATGGAGACACCCGCATTCAACAAGGCGCGACCGGACGTTGCCAACGTCTGTTGCAGGTCGCCAATAAAGTCCGGCGTACCGGCAAAGCGGCGCTGGTCCTCGCGCAGTGTGGGCAGTGCAAAGCCGGAGCGCTCGTACAGCACGGGCAACATCGTCAAACCCAAACCCGCATCGGCGGCGGCATCGGCGACGGCCCAGGCCATCGTTGCGGGGTCGGTGTAATGCGCGCCGCTTTCGCTGTGGTGCAGGTAGTGAAACTCGCAGACCTGGGTGTAGCCGCCTTGCAGCATTTCCACATACAACTGGGCCGCTACCGCACGCATTTGCTGGGGTGTGATGCGCAGTGCCACGCCATACATGCGGTCGCGCCAGGACCAGAAATCATCGGCATCTGATGCGCGCCGCTCCGACAAGCCCGCAAAGGCGCGCTGAAAGGCGTGGCTGTGGGCGTTAACCATGCCGGGCAACACAGGGCCGTGCAAGACCGTGGCGCCCTCAGGGACTGGGTGCATGTCAGGGGTGATGCGCGACCAGCGGCCACTGCTATCGGCCTCCAGGCAAACGCCATGCTGCCAGCGGCCGTTGACCCAGGCCTGGGGTGCCCAGAACAGAGTGGTTGGTTGCGGGGTGCTCGGGCTCATAAATGTTCCTTAATCCGGCTTCCAGTTCAGCATGGTCTGCACCAGTTGCTGCAACACGGGGCGCACCTGATTCGCGCGGGTTCCGTCCAGCACATAGGGTGGCTCTTCTGCCATGTAGGTGCTCCAGCACATCTCCAGCTGAATCGCATGCCAGCCCTCGGCAGGGCGGCCATAGTGGCGCGTGATGTGACCGCCCTTGAAGCGGCCATCGACGATCTGGCTGAATTGGCTTTGGCGGGATAAAACCTGGGCCAACGCTTCACGCAAACCGGGGGCAGCGCTGTTGCCGTTCACGGTGCCCAGATTCAGGTCGGGCAGGCGTCCTTCAAAGAGCCAGGGTACTTGCGAGCGGATGCTGTGCGCATCGAACAGCACGGCATGGCCGTGGGCTTGGCGCAGGCGCGTGAGTTCGGCCTCCAGCGCGTCGCGGTAGGGTTGCCAGTAGGTGCGGATGCGGTCTGCAATTTCATCCCCATCTGGCGCCATGCCTTCGCGGTACAACGGGTCGCCGGTGAAGAAACGGGTCGGGCACAACTCGGTGTTGTTGGTGCCCGGATACATCGGCGTGTTTTCGCTGGGGCGGTTCAGGTCGATGACGTAACGGGAGTAGTTGGGCACCAGCAGACTGGCACCGGATTCGCGCACAAAGTCGTAGAGCGCTTCCAGGTGCCAATCGGTGTCTTCCACCTGCAGTGCGCGCTCCACATAGCGTGGCTGCAGACGGGTGGGTATCAGGGTCCCGACATGCGGCATGCTCACCAGCAGGGGTTGGTTGCCGGGGTAGAGGCTGAAGATGTCGTTCTGGATCACGTTTGTCATAGTTCACGCTCCTGTGCGCCGACGACGACGCGCTTGCAGGGGTTGCGGCCAAACCAGTAGGCCAACTCGTTGGGGTGGGTGACATCCCAAACACAAAAATCCGCGCGCTGACCGGCCACCAGTTGGCCGCGGTCCTTCAGGCCCAGCGCGCGTGCCGCATGCACCGTCACACCGCGCAAGGCTTCTTCTGGGGTCAGGCGGAACAGCGTGCAGGCCATGTTCAGCATCAGCAACAAAGACAAGCCGGGTGAGGAGCCGGGGTTGTGGTCGCTGGCAATGGCCATGGGGATGTCGGCCGCGCGTATTGCAGCCACAGGTGGCAGATGTGTGTCGCGCAGAAAATAATAGGCACCGGGCAACAGCACCGCCACCGTGCCACTGGCGGCCATGGCGGAAATGCCGCCGGCGCTGAGGTATTCCAGGTGGTCGCAGGACAGGGCACCAAATTCGGCAGCCAGGGCCGCACCGCCCTGGTCGCTGAGTTGTTCGGCATGCAGCTTGACCGGCAGACCCAATTGCCGCGCGGTCTCAAAAACCCTGCGCGTCTGCGCTGGGGTAAAGCCGATGTTTTCGCAAAAGGCGTCGACCGCGTCGATGAGACCTTGCGCATGCAACTGCGGCATCCAGTCGCAGACAGCATCCACATAATCGTCGCTGCGGCCTTCAAACTCCAGTGGCAATGCGTGGGCGCCGAGGTAGGTTGTCCGCACCGAAAGCGGCAGTGAGTGACCCAGTGCCCGTGCCACCGCGAGGCACCGCGCCTCCTGCTCCAGACTGAGGCCGTAGCCTGATTTGATTTCGAGTGTGGTCACGCCCTCGCGCATCAGGCACAGGGCGCGTTGGCGCGCACTGGCCAGCAACTGCGCATCGGTGGCCGCGCGTGTGGCGGCCACGGTGGAGCGGATGCCGCCGCCGGCACGGGCAATCTCCTCGTAGCTGGCGCCCTGCAGCCGCAACTCGAATTCGGCAGCGCGCTGGCCACCGTAAACCAGATGCGTGTGGCAGTCGATCAGACCGGGAGTCACCAGTGCGCCGCCGAGGTCATGGGTGTGGGTGATGAAGGGTGCCTGGTCTATCGGCAGGTCGGCTTCGGCACCGACCCAGAAAATATTTTCACCCTGGGTCAGCAGGGCGCCCTGGTCGATCCAGCCCCAGGAAGAGCGACCTGCGAGGGTCGTCAGATTGGCATTGCGCCAGAGGGTCAATGTTTGGGTCATGGCGTCAGGTCCGGTGTGTAGCCCAGCCACCAGGCGTGGGTGGGCTCAGTGTCAATGGCGATGAAGCGAAAAGCTGCCTTGGGAAGAGCACCTGCCTCTGCTAGCCAGAGCAGACTATCGGCAGGCAAAACAACGCGGTCTACGCCGTCGCTCCAGACGCCGCCACACGCGGTGTAAAGCCCGCGCATAGCGAAATCGGCAGACCATGGCTGATCCCCATCAACGGCTTGCATGCAGGCCGTTCCACCCCGTGCCATCAGGTTGAGATCCTGCGTTGCGCCATCGATCAGACTGCAACCGGGTGCCAAGCCACCGTCGAAATGCAGGGGGACATGGCCCGGGCATAGGTGGTGATCCAGCGTGTGGCCATCGACCGTCGGCATGTGCAACACCACGCCCGTGCCGGAGATAACAACAAACCAGCGCTGCACTCCGGCAAAGGCCGAGAACGGGCCATCGGATGCGATGTCGGCGCGGCTGATGCGCAACTTCCAATCGCTTGCGTTTGGCCAGGCGAGCAACTCGCGCGTCTGACCCCCGCCGTTGCGCCAAGCCTGGGCCGCAACCTGATCCGCTTGGATGACGACCGCACTCATGGCTTGAACTCTCCGCTGATCTGGTAGCGTGTGCCGGGATGCACCAGACGCGCCTGGGTTATGGGTACGCCCCGGTTGACCGTGCGGCGCACCACGATCAGACACGGGTCCTGCACGGCAATGCCCAGGAGTTGCGCCTCTTGCGCCGTGGGCGATGCGGCTTCAATGGAATATTGCGCTTCCCACAGTGGGGCCACGCTTAGTAGATATTGTGTTGGTGTGATGTTTTGGAAATCCACGCTGAGATAGTCGGGCGCGCAGGCCGGGTTGACGTAGCGGTCTTCGCATTGCAGGGGCACGCCGTTTTCGCTGTGCACGATCAGCGTGTGAAACACCGGGTCGCCGACTTGCAAACCCATTTGCGCGGCCAGAACGGGCTTGGCTTTTTCCTGTTTGCACAGCACCACCGTCGCCTGGTGGCTGTGGCCGCGTGACACGATTTCATCGTGCAGATCGCGAATCGTCAGCGTGGAGGACACGCGCGACAAGTGCGCCGCAAAACTGCCCACGCCCTGCACCCGAGTCACCAGCCCTTCGGCCTGCAATTCACGCAGGGCACGGCCCACGGTCATGCGGCTGACTGCAAATTGCTGCACCAGTTCGGCCTCGGACGGCATCTGGTCACCTGGCACCCAATGGCCGCTGGCCAGGCCATTTTTCAAAAAGTCTTTGACGCGGGAGTAGGGCGCGTGGCCGGAACGGGCATGCGCGACTTGGGGTGTGCTGGCCGAACGCGCGCGCACTGGGGATTTTTGGGGCTTGGTAGAAACCATCTGCAAATTGTAGTTGCATAGAC
>CAIQEX010000058.1 GCA_903870955.1 uncultured beta proteobacterium | reverse complement strand
TCCACCGCTCTGGCGCTCCAAGTGCGACCAACGGCGAACCAAACGGGTACTCAGGTACTGAAGACGTGCCAGTTCGACTTGCAACTTGCCTTCGTGACTACGTGCACGTTGGGCAAAAATTTCAAGAATCAGAAAGGTGCGATCATTGACCGGCATCTCCAGATGGCGTTCCAGATTACGCTGCTGGCCAGGGCTGAGCGACTGATCAAACAAAATCTCGGTCGCGCCCATTTGCGTGGCCAAAAGTTTGATTTCATCTGCCTTGCCTGAGCCGATAAACAAGGCTGCGTCAGGCGCACGGCGCTTGCAGGTGACACGCGCCACAGGCTGCATGCCCGCTGTCTGCGCAAGCAAACCCAACTCTTCCAGTTCGCTGTCGAAATTAGGCAAACCCAAGTCGACACCAACCAAAATTGTGGCGGCGCTTTTTTTCTGAGAAATGTCGGTCAAAGTAAGAGTCGTGGCGCTACCGCACCACCCTCAGTCTTCGCCGTCCGATCAAGCAGCAGAAGGTTGCTCTTCGCTGCCGGCAGCGCTAAAAGCCACTGCACGACCTGGGACGATGGTAGAAATTGCGTGCTTGTAAACCATTTGGGTTACCGTGTTACGCAACAACACCACATATTGATCAAACGATTCGATTTGACCTTGCAATTTGATGCCGTTTACCAAGTAAATGGAAACTGGCACATGTTCCCTGCGCAGTGCGTTAAGGAACGGGTCTTGCAAGAGTTGGCCTTTATTATTCACGATATTTTCCGTGTTCGAAAAAATTGATAAGCGTTGACGATAGCACATTTAGAGCATCCGACCAGGATGCCCTACCAAATTAAGGTTAAGGAACCCTCTGATCATTCCTTATCAGCATATGGATTGGAAGCACTCTTCATCTGAATGCGCAGCGGTGTACCGACCAAATTGAATTCCTTGCGGAATCGCCCTTCCAGGAAGCGTTTGTAGGCCTCTGTGACATGTTCCAAGGAATTGCCATGGATGATGATGATGGGAGGGTTCATGCCGCCCTGATGGGCGTAGCGTAGCTTGGGCCGGTACATTCCGGTCTTCTTGGGCGTTTGAAACTGAACGGCTTCCAGCAGCAAGCGCGTGAGCACGGGCGTGGGCATCTTGCAATTGGCCGAACGATGGGCCTGGGCAATGGATTCCCACAGGGGACCCAAGCCCTGGCGCTTTTGCGCCGAGATGAAATGTACCGTCGCGAACTTGAGAAAGCCCATCCGGGTTTCCAGGGAACGTTTCACCAACTCGCGCTGGTACTCGTCAACCGCATCCCATTTGTTCACCGCGATAACCACAGCCCGACCCGATTCCAGAATGTAGCCTGCGATGTGCGCGTCCTGATCGGTCACGCCCTGGGTCGCATCAATCAGCAACAAGGCAACGCTGGCGGATTCAATGGCCTGCAAAGTCTTGACGACCGAGAATTTTTCAATGGCCTCGAAGACCTTGCCCTTGCGCCGCAAGCCAGCGGTATCCACCAACTCAAAACGCTGACCGTCACGCTCGAAAGGAACAGAAATTGCATCCCGCGTGGTCCCCGGCAAATCAAATGCCACCAGGCGCTCTTCTCCCAGCCAGGTATTGATCAGCGTGGACTTGCCCACATTGGGGCGCCCCGCCACTGCCAATTTGATGACCGACGGATCTTGTTCGGCCTCGGGTTCGTCTTCCTCACTCAGATGCAGCGGCGCCAGTGCCGACTCCACCAGCGTACGAATGCCCTGTCCATGGGCCGCAGACACCGGCACCACCTCACCCAACCCCAACTCAAAAAACTCGCCCAGTTGAACACCGGTGGTCATGCCTTCTGCCTTATTGGCCACCAGAAGACATGGCTTGCCGAGCTTGCGCAGATAGTTGGCGATGTCGTGGTCTTGAGATGAAACCCCCGCCCTCGCATCGACGACAAATACGACGACATCGGCTTCGGCCACGGCTTGCCGCGTCTGCTTGGCCATTTCCTTGTAAATGCCAGAGGCGGCATCGGGTTCAAAACCACCGGTATCAATCACGATGTACTCGTGCTTGCCTTGTACGCCCGTCCCATAATGGCGATCGCGGGTCAGACCCGCATAGTCGGCGACAATGGCGTCCCGCGTTTTGGTCAGGCGATTGAAAAGGGTCGACTTGCCGACATTGGGTCGACCGACCAGCGCGATTACGGGTTTCATAGAGGCCTTAAGAAGAGCCTACTCAGGCCGGAACGCATACACGGTGCCTCGACGGCTCACTGCCAACAAGGTCTTGCCAGCCAATACAGGCGCCACAGACAGGCCGGAATCATCGGTCAAGAGCCGGTTCACGGGAGCCCCATCTTCTTTGGATAAGAAGTGCAGATTGCCCGAATCATCGCCCACGATCAGTGATCTTCCAGCGACCAAAGGCGCGCTCAGTACGCGAAAGCGATAGCGATCCAAGGTCCAGGCTTTTTCGCCATCTTTGCGATTCCATGCGGACAGACGGCCGTCACTGTCAGAGCCATAAACCATCTTGCTGTCACCGGAAATCCCGTTGCTGCCGTTGGCTGGCTTGGTCCACTGCAATCGGCCAGTGCCCGCATCAATACATGCTACGGCGTATTGAAAAGCCCGCACGCACAGGTTGCTGCCGTCGCGGCTAAATCCAGCGACCACGTCGCTCAAGCGCTCGACTTCGTTGGTGCCCCGTGCATTAACCACCGGGACTTCCCAACGCGTACTGCCGTTGAGCGGATTCAAGCCCGTGACCCGATTTCCAAAGCCAACGACCAGCGTATCGCCGACTGCGGTAAGCAATCCAGCTTGACCTAAAACCAGGGCCTCACCGTTTTTTTGTTGTTGCCACAACTTGTGCCCGTTCTCGGCATCAAAGGCGCTGACACTGCGGTCACTGGTCAAAGCAAAGACACGTCCACCCGCAACCAGTGGCGCGGTAAGGGTCAACGCCTTCAATTTCTGCCGCCATGACACTTTGGCACCATCCAGTACCACCAGCTCATTGGCGCGGGTTACAACGGCACTGAATCGACCATCACTTCCGACACCCGCGCTCAGAGGAGAATCCAGATTCACACGCCATAGGTCGGCGCCGGTTTGCGCATCCAGTGCCACCACCGTGCCTGAGGTGCTGGCCAAATAGGCACGCCCCTCAACAACTCGAACATCCAGCGCAAAGTCAACCGGGCCCACGGACGTAGTCCAAGCCGCTCGCACGCCCAGAAGAGGAACATTGACGTCCAATGGCGCTGGCTTGGGTCGGTCCGAGCTGGCACACGCTGCCAACAAAACCACCAATGCCATAGCGAGCAGATTACGCATGACCAAAGTATCCCGAACTGATTTAATTTTCACTTGGACGGGACGCTTTTGCCACCGTCCGTCGCCTTGGACGCCGCTTCTTCCAGAGGATCCACACCCAAGCTGTTGAGTTTGACCAGCACCAGACGGCGATAGTCGGTGCGGTCATCAAAGGCCTTGAACGCCTTCAAATACTGCGCCTTCGCTTCAGGTTTTTTGCCTTGTGCGAGCAGGATGTCTCCACGCCGGTCAGCCTGCAAAGCCGCAAATTCCTCAGCGACTCCGCTGTCCAGCACTTTCAAGGCCTCGTCATAGGCTTTGGCGTCCATCAACACACCCGCCAGGCGCAGCCGCCCCACAGAGGCGTAACCCGCATCAGCAGACTTTTCTGCAACCCAGGTCAGGGTCGCCTTGGTCTGATCCAATTTTCCGGACTCGTAGAGTGACTTGGCCACCAGCAGACCCGCTTGTTGCGCGTACGCAGTCGAAGCAAAACGGTCTTTCATTTCGGAGAAAGCACGGGCCAATTTGTCGGCATCACCTTCGCGAGACACCTTTTCAATCTCATCAAACAGGGCTGCCGCCTGGGCCGCCTGACTGCGCTGCCAATATTGATAACCGTTCCAGGCCGCATAAGCGCCCAGCACCACAATCAACACCCAGGTGATGGCATTGCCGTATTGCTTCCAGAAATGCTTGATCTCATCAAGCTGTTCTTGTTCTTCAAGGTCTAAATGATTTGCCATGGGACTATTAAGTTAAGCGTTGGATTGTAGGCTCTTGCCCCACTGGGCAGTTTCAGCCAGCGAACGGGTTTGTTGGGCTATGCCGGCGTCGCGCAGAGCCTTCACCGTGACCACCCCTTGTGCCATTTCGTCGGCGCCAAAAATAAGTGCGAATCGGGCGCCAGAAGCGTCCGCGCGCTTGAATTGGGATTTCATGCTGGCCATGCCCTCGGTGGTGGAGGCTTGCATCAAGACGGAAACGCCTTGTTCCCGCAAACCTTGCAAGCAGGCCATTACCGCAGGCAAATAGGATGCATCGGGAACAATCGCGTAGGCGTCCAAAGTGGGGGCGGATTCGCCAACTTCCAACTCCTTGAGCAACTCCAATACCCGCTCCATGCCCATGGCCCAGCCGACCGCCGGCGTCGGTTTTCCGCCGATCTGCTCAAACAGGTAGTCATAACGGCCACCGGCACAAATAGTGCCCTGCGAGCCCAACTTATGGGTCACAAACTCAAACACCGTGAGGTTGTAATAGTCCATCCCCCGCACCAAACGAGGATTGATGGAATACGCAACGCCATTGGCTTGCAGAATGTCGGTCACCGTTTGCAGGTGTTTTTTCGAGCTTTCGCCCAGGAAATCGAGCAAACGCGGTGCCGCTTCGATGACCGGTTGCATAGCCGGATTTTTGCTGTCCAACAACCTCAGCGGATTCAAGTGCAGGCGGCGTTTAGCCTCCTCGTCCAGCAGGTCATGGTGGGCTTCAAAGTGCTTGATCAACGCAGCGCGGTGTTGATTGCGCTCATCGGGTTGCCCCAGACTGTTGATCTGCAATTCCACATCGGTCAAACCAATTTCCCGCCAAAGGGCGTGTGCCATCAGGATGATTTCGGCGTCCACTTCTCCGCCGCCGAACCCCAGCGCCTCGGCGCCAATTTGGTGAAACTGCCGGTAGCGTCCGCGTTGCGGACGTTCGTGGCGAAACATCGGACCCATGTAGTACAAGCGCTTGCCGCCGTTGTACAGCAGCGAATGCTCGACGGCGGCGCGCACCACACTGGCCGTGTTTTCGGGGCGCAGCGTCAGTGCTTCGCCGTTCAGGCGGTCGTCAAAGGAGTACATCTCCTTCTCAACAATATCGGTAACCTCGCCCAGGCCGCGCACAAAAAGCGCAGTCGGTTCAACGATGGGGGTACGCACATTTTCATAAGCAAACCGATGCATCAGCTTGCGAACCCGCTCTTCCAGCGCCTCCCAACGCGCAGATTCGGGTGGGAGAATGTCGTTCATGCCTTTGACGGCAACCAATTTTTCCACTTTGCGTGGTGTATTTTTTTCGTTCATGCCTTGTTACGGGTTCAAGCAGTTTCTTTGGCCGTGCCGAAACGTTGCAGGATGTAGTCTTCCACCACTTTTTGAAAATCAGTGGCAATGTTTTCGCCACGCAGCGTCATGCGCTTTTCGCCATCGATAAACACGGGGGCCGCCGGAGCCTCGCCAGTTCCAGGCAGGCTGATCCCGATGTCGGCGTGCTTGCTTTCACCGGGACCATTGACGATGCAGCCCATGACGGCGACTTTCATGTGTTCGACACCGGGGAAACGCTCGCGCCAGACTGGCATTTGCGCGCGCAGAAAATCGTCGATTTGCTGCGTCAGTTCCTGAAACGTGGTGCTGGTTGTACGGCCACAACCAGGACAGGCCGTGACGCTGGGTACAAAGGTGCGCAAACCAAGGGATTGCAAAATTTCAGAAGCGATCACCACTTCCTGCGTACGTGACTCCCCCGGCGCCGGTGTCAGCGAGACGCGAATCGTGTCGCCAATGCCCTCTTGCAGCAGCACAGCCAGCGCTGCTGCGGACGCCACCGTGCCCTTGGTGCCCATGCCGGCTTCGGTAAGCCCCAGGTGCAAGGCATAGTCGCAGCGTTTGCCCAGTTCGCGGTAGACCGCGATCAGGTCGCGCACGCCGCTGACTTTGCAAGACAGCATGATTTGATTCGCGGGCAGTCCCATTTCAACAGCGCGTTGTGCGGATTCAATGGCTGAAGTGATTAAGGCCTCGTACATCACCGGTTTGGCGTCCCAGGGCTCGGCTCGGCGACTGTTTTCGTCCATCATGGAGGCCAGCAGTTCCTGGTCCAAACTGCCCCAATTGACACCAATGCGAATCGCCTTATTCCAGCGCGCGGCAACTTCAATCATCTGACCGAACTGGCGGTCACGCTTGTCGCCTTTGCCGACATTGCCCGGATTGATTCGGTACTTGGAGAGGGCCTGCGCACAGTCGGGATAATCGGTCAACAACCGATGGCCATTGAAATGGAAATCTCCAATCAAGGGCACATCGATACCCATGCGGTCCAATTGCTCGCGGATGTACGGCACAGCCTGTGCTGCTTCCGGCGTGTTCACCGTGATGCGCACCATTTCAGAACCGGCCAACGCCAACTCCTTGACCTGCAAAGCGGTTTCTACCGCCTGCTCGGTATCCGTGTTGGTCATGGACTGCACACGCACCGGTGCACCGCCGCCAACCGACACGACCCGGCTGCCCCAAACCACATTTGCGCGCAGAGAAGTCCGCACACGCGGAGAGGCCAACTCAATAGGCTTTTGCTCTTGCATTACTTCACCTCAAATCGGGCTACATTGTTCTTGGCGACTTCTTCCAAATTGAAGACTTGGCCGCGCACCAGCAATTCGGTCGCAGAAACGTTTCCCACAACAATGGCCAGAGGAAGCGTGCCAGACGCCGCGGCGCTTTCACCGGCGGCCAGCGTCTTTTCAAACTGAACCGCGCCTTTGGCGTCGCTGACACGGACCCAGGCCGAGGATTTGGCCTTGAACACCAAAAGGTCTGCCGTTGCAACCTGCGGCGGCGCGGATACCTCAGCCGGTGCTGCGGCGACAGCCCCACTCTCTGAAGCGGCCTTCATGGGCACAGGTGCTGATGTGACCGGCACACTGACAGGGGCAACCGCAACTTCAGGGCCACTGGCAACGGGAACACTGCTGATCGCCGGAGCCGGCGTGGTCCCGGCAGAGCCGTCGGCACTGGCTACCGTTGAAATCACAGCCTTGCCGGCGGTATGGACCTCTGGGAAATAAAGCACGACCAAGGCAGCCAACAGCAAACCAACGACCCATAGCGCAGCGGGCCGCGAAAAAAGGTTCCGGATTGAATTGCCGTATTGGAGATTTGACGTGTTGAAGGGGGCATTGATACCGCGTTCATCCCGGTCGAGTTTTGGCAACGCCGAGACAGGCAATCGGCTCAAAATCGGGGCCGGGTCAATCTTGAGTGCGCGGCACATACTGCCGGCCAACGCACGCACAAAAACCGCATCCGGCAGATCGCCAAATCGGTCTGCCTCCAATGCTTCCAGCTTCTTAACTGGCACCTTCATTGCCACCGCCAATGCAGCGACGTGCAAGCCAGAGGCCTCGCGCGCCTTGCGCAACAGCATGCCGGCCGTTGGCTGCGAGGCGCCCATCACCAAATCAGCATTGGCCACGGCTTTTTCACTCATTGAAGGCTCCGCGCTCCAAGGCGAGCACTTGAGGCGACTGGGCAAAACGCTTGCGTAACTGAGACTCAAGTTGGGACTGGGCATCCGTGCTACCCAGGCTGCGTTCAATCTTGATTCCCAGCCACAAAGACTCTGCCGAAGCGCGTTCACCGTTGTTCACGCGTCGCGCGTAAAACTGGGCCCGAACCAGTTCTCCACGCTGAAACAGCAGGTTGGCCAGTTGAAAACCAGTAACCGCGTTACCGGCATCCAACTCATAGGAATGCATAAAACTTGCCTCAGCCTCGGCCTTTTGTCCCATTGCCAGTTGGCAGTTGGCCATCTCCTGCCAGGTCTTTGCGCGCTGGCCATACCCCGGGTCTGCCAGAGCGGCGTTGAACCACTTCACAGCATCCGGATGGCGTTTCATCTTGCACAGCAAAACGCCGTAGTTGTGCTTGATGTCGGACGCATTCGGATTGATCGACAGGGCTTTCTGGAAACTCAGCTCGGCGGGTGCAAACTCACTGGTTTGCATATAGATCACACCCCGCATGCCGTAGGGCTCAAACCAGTTTGGATCGATCTGAATCGCCTGCTTGACTTCGTCCAGCGCGAAATTATTTTTGCCGTCCTGAAAATACAAAACAGCCAACTTCAGCCTGTTGGTCGCACGCTTGCGACTCTCAGGTTCGTCCGAATCGGTAAACGACTCATGGGGTGCGGATGCCGAAGTCCCGTTGACCGCACATCCGGTCAAACCGCCGCCTACGAGCAAAACCGTGACAAGCCCCAACCAGACCGAAATTAAGGCAGCAGGTACAGTTCGCGTTGTCATCATGGTCCCGATTCTTTCAGTGTGGCCGGTGCCGCGTCCCAAACAGGAGTGAGCGCAATCGTGCGCTGCTTGGCGATGCGTTTACCCACCGCGGTTCGATCCTGCACGTCGCCGGCAAGTTGTCCGCAAGCCGCATCGATATCGTCACCACGGGTTTTGCGCACCGTGGTCACGATTCCCGCATCGGTCAATATTTTCGCAAAGCGCAGGACCGCATTCTGGCTGGAACGCTTAAGTCCAGAGGCCGGAAAGGGATTGAAAGGAATCAGATTTAGCTTGCACCAACCGTTCTTGCCGTATTCCTGAATCAGCTGCACCAGTTCCTCGGCATGCGCTACCGTGTCATTCACGCCGTCGAGCATGCAGTACTCGAAGGTAATGAAGTCGCGCGGTGCAAATTGCAGATAACGCTGACAGGCTTGCATCAACTCGGCCAACGGATAGGTGCGGTTTAGCGGCACCAGGTTGTCACGCAGTGCGTCGTTGGGCGCATGCAGCGAAACCGCCAAAGCGACCGG
>CAIQEX010000057.1 GCA_903870955.1 uncultured beta proteobacterium | reverse complement strand
GCGCCTTGGGGCGGCCCGGCGGCGCTCTCGTCAACCCCCACGCTTGCCGCTGCGTCTTTCATATTCCCACCGCCTTGAACAGCACGGCAAACAGCGCGTCCACCAGAATCACCATAGTGATGGAGGTGACCACCGAGGCGGTCGTGCCCTCGCCCAAACTTTGTGTATTGGGCAGCACGCGCAAGCCGAAATGGCAGGCATTGAGCGCAATGATCAGACCGAACGCCATGGACTTTCCCATGGCCAACCACAGGTTGGAGAGTTGCACCGCCTTGGGCAAGGCCACCACAAAATATTCCGGCGACAACCCCATGGACAGGTCGGACGCCAGCATGCCGCCCAACAGCGCAGCCGCGGTCGTCCAGACCGCCAGCAGGGGCATCACCAAGGCGAGTGCCATGGCGCGCGGCATAACCAGACGGTAGCCCCTGCGGATCCCCATGACACGCATGGCATCGAGTTCCTCGGTCACGCGCATGACGCCGATCTGTGCGGTGATGGCGGAGCCCGAGCGCCCGGCCACCAGGATCGCCGCCAGTACCGGCCCCAACTCGCGGATAAGCGCCAAGCCCAGAATGTTCACGATAAAGGCATCGGCACCAAACTGCCGCAACTGGCGCGACATCAGGTAAGCCAGCACCACACCAATCAGAAAACCCACCAGCGCCGTAATGGGCAACGCGGTGGCACCAATGCGGTAGATGTGACCCGAGATATCCCGCCACGGCGCCTTGCTGGGGTCGCGCAAAAACTGCAGCAAATCCAGAAACAGTTGCCCGGTCAGGCGCAGGGCGCTTGCCGCATGCCCCTCGATACCCATGATCCACTCGCCCAGTTTGAAGAAAAGTTCCTTCAAGGTGGTGTGGTGCGGTTTGGGTGGCACAACGGTGTAACGCGCGACCCGGTTCAGCGTGGCACGTTGCAGGTCCAGCACCAGCACGTGGCGCGGCCAAACGTGGCCCCAGGTATTCCAGAGCAATTGCGCACCGGTATGGTCCAGCCGCTCAATCTGGCGCAGATCCCAACTGGCTTCCATACCCACTTTGCCATGTCGCGGCAGTGACTCTTGCAGCGCCGTCCAGTTCTCCAATTGGGCCAGTGCGGCAGCACTCCAACTGCCGTACAAAGTCAGGCTTTCTCCGGCGGCGGAGCTTTCCTTGACGATGCGGGGTGGGGGATGTTGCACGAGGCGTTGGTACGGGCAAAAGAAGTTGGATGGAATGGTACCGCGTAAGCATCCATTGCAAGCAAAATACAGCTCCATCTTCCCTGCAAAACGCACACCATGCCGAGCACCCTTGCCTTCACCTCCAGCCCAGAACTCTCCATCGAGCAACGCGACAACGTGCTGTGGCTGACCATCACCCGCGAGGAGCGCCGCAATGCCATGAGCCACGGCGTGCTGGCGGGGTTGGCGGCCGCCGTCACCCAAGCCCAGAACCACCGCGGCATCCGCGCCATTGTGGTGACCGGCGCCGGCAGCAAGGCGTTTTGCGCCGGGGCTGACCTGCAAAGTGCCAACGCTTTCACCACCGACTATTCCGAACCCCAAGGTCATTTGGCGCGGGTGCTGCGCGCTGTGCGGGCCAGCAACATCCCGCTGATTGCCCGCGTCAACGGTGCCTGCATGGCCGGTGGCATGGGCCTGATGAGCATGTGCGATATGGCGGTGGCAGCCAGCCACGCCGTGTTCGGCCTGCCAGAGGTGAAAGTCGGCGTGTTTCCGGCGCAGGTGCTCAGCGTTTTGCAACATCTGATTCCGCGTCGCGTGCTGGTGGAAATGTGCCTGACCGGTGAACCCATCACCAGCGCCCAGGCCCTGGCGTACGGGTTGGTCAACTACGTGGCCGACGATGTCGACGCCCAACTGCAGTGGTTGCTGGAACGCATGCTGGACAAGTCGCCGGCCGCGATACGCCGTGGCCTCTACACCCTGAAGAAGGTGGAGTCCATGGCCTTTGAAGAATCCATGTCGTTCACCGAAAGCCAGATCGCCCTCTTTACGCTGACCGAGGACGCCAAAGAAGGTCAACTGGCCTTCAAGGAAAAGCGCAAACCGGTGTGGACCGGCCAATGAGCAGCCCTTCCGAACCGATCATCCACAGCGCGCTGATGCAAAGCGTGGGCGCGGCCCTGTTTGGCCTGGCCCTGCTGCACACCTTTTGCGCCAAGCAGTTTGAGGTGCTGGCGCATCGCCATCCACGCCATGCCGGTCTGCTGCATCTGCTCGGCGAGGTGGAGGTGGTGTTTGGTTTCTGGGCTTTTGTGCTGATTGCCAGCATGGCCTTGCTCAGCGGCAGCCAACAGGCCATTGCCTATGCCGAGTCGCTGCAGTACACCGAGCCGCTGTTTGTGTTTGTGGTGATGGTGGTGGCCGCCAGCAAGCCGGTGCTGTCCATCGTGCAGAAAATGCTCAGTGCACTGGCGCGGGCCACGCCGCTGCCAACGCCGCTGGTGCGCGCCTGGCTGGGTCTGGCGGTGGTGCCGCTACTGGGCTCGCTGATCACGGAGCCGGCCGCCATGACACTGGCTGCGCTGATGCTGAGTAGCCAGATCTTCAAACCGGGCATTCCCGAGCACCTGAAATACGGCGCCTTGGGCGTGCTGTTTGTCAACATCTCCATCGGCGGCACGCTCACCTCCTACGCGGCGCCACCGGTGCTGATGGTGGCCGGCGCCTGGAACTGGGACACGGCCTTCATGGCGACCACCTTTGGCTGGAAGGCGGCGCTAGCCGTGCTGGTCAATGCCAGCGGCATTGCATTCCTGCTGCGGGCGCATCTGCACCCGGACGAAGACAAGCCTGCGGATGCGGAGGAACCGGTACCGCTGTCGGTCAGTCTGATCCATCTGCTGGCCTTGGGCGGTGTCGTGGCCTTGGCGCACCATCCGGTGCTGTTTTTGGGCCTGTTCCTGTTTTTCCTGGGCTACACGCAGGCCTATGCGCGCCACCAGAGTCCGCTCATCCTCAAGGAAGGATTGCTGGTCGGCTTCTTTCTGGCGGGACTGGTGGTGCTGGGTGGCCTGCAGCAGTGGTGGTTGCAGCCGATTGTGTCCAGCCTGGCGCCGACGGCACTTTTCTTTGGCGCGGTGGGACTGACTGCGGTGACCGACAACGCCGCCCTGACCTATCTGGGCTCGCTGATTCAAGGCATCACGGTTCCAGCGCAATACATGCTGGTGGCCGGCGCCGTCACCGGCGGTGGCCTGACCGTGATTGCCAATGCCCCCAACCCGGCCGGTGTGGCCTTGCTCAAGAGCGGCTTCAACGACGGCTCCATTGGTGCCAGTGGCCTGTTGTTGGGTGCGCTGATACCGACCACGGTCGCGGCACTTTTCTTTTTATGCTTCTGAGTGCGCTGCCCCCATTTCTACCGTAAACATCACCGTGCGCAGCATGGAGAACTTTGAATGACTGACACCACTTTTGACTACATCATCGTCGGCGCAGGCACCGCCGGTTGCCTGCTGGCCAACCGCCTCTCCGCCAACGCCACCAAGCGCGTCCTGCTGATCGAAGCCGGCCGCAAGGACGACTACCACTGGATTCACATCCCGGTGGGTTACCTGTACTGCATCGGAAACCCGCGCACCGACTGGCTCTACAACACCGAGCCTGACGCCGGCTTGAACGGGCGTACGCTGCGCTACCCGCGTGGCAAGACGCTGGGCGGCTGCAGCAGCATCAACGGCATGATTTACATGCGTGGCCAGGCGCGTGACTACGACCAGTGGGCCCAGATCACAGGCGATGACTCCTGGTCCTGGCGCAACAGCCTGCCCTATTTCAAGCTGCACGAAGACCATTACAAGGGCGCCAGCGACCTGCATGGCGCGCACGGCACGGCCTCTGCTCTGCTGCAGGATGCCGACACGGTCTACCGCCAGACCCTGCGCCACCACCAAGCAGGAGGCGAGTGGCGCGTGGAGAAGCAGCGCCTGCGCTGGGATGTGCTGGATGCCTTTGCCAAGGCCGCAACCCAAGCCGGGATTCCGGCCACCGACGATTTCAACCGCGGCGACAACGAGGGTGTGGGCTACTTTGAAGTGAACCAGAAATCCGGCTGGCGCTGGAATACGGCCAAGGCTTTTTTGCGCCCCACCTGCTACGCCCGACCCAACTTTGAACTCTGGACCAACGCCCAGGTGTCCAAACTGATAGTTGAAAAGAACACCGGTGCGGACGCCGATCGGGCGCTGCGCTGCACCGGCGTACAGGTGTGGAACGGCAGCGAGATGGTGACGGCGCATGCCCGCGCCGAAGTGATTTTGTCAGCCGGCAGCATTGGCTCGCCACAGATTTTGCAACTCAGCGGCCTGGGGCCAGCGGCCCTGTCACAGGCGCTGGGCATTCCTGTGGTGCAGGACATTCCCGGCGTGGGCGAAAACCTGCAGGACCATTTGCAGATCCGCGCGGTCTTCAAAATCAAGAACGCCGTGACCCTGAACACGCAGGCCAACTCGCTGTGGGGCAAGGCCAAGATCGGGCTGGAATACGCCTTGAAGCGCAGCGGCCCGATGAGCATGGCGCCCAGCCAGTTGGGGGCTTTCACCCGCAGTGATGCGGCCCAGCCCTTCCCGAATCTGGAATACCACGTGCAGCCGCTGAGTCTGGAGGCGTTCGGCCAGCCCCTGCACAGCTTCAACGCCTTTACCGCCAGCGTCTGCAACCTGAACCCGACCAGCCGCGGCCATGTACGCATCACCTCGCCGGACTTCAGGCAAGCCCCGGCGATTGCGCCCAATTACCTGAGCACCCAGGAAGACCGCAAAATTGCTGCTGACTCCCTGCGCCTGACCCGCAGCATCGTGGCGCAACCGGCGCTGCAAAAATATGAACCCGAGGAATTCAAACCTGGCGTGCAGTTCCAGACCGACGCTGAACTGGCCAAACTGGCCGGCGACATTGCCACCACCATCTTTCACCCCGCCGGCACCACAGCCATGGGTCCGGCCAGCGACCCCTTCAGTGTGGTTGATGCGCGTCTGAAGGTGCGCGGCGTGGCGGGCTTGCGGGTGGTGGACACCGGCGTCATGCCACGCATCACCAGCGGCAATACCAATTCGCCCACGCTCATGATTGCGGAAAAGGCCGCGCAATGGATTGCTGAGGACGCTTGAGCGACAGACAAAGACGCATCGCAGGGTTAATCCCAATTCCGAAATGTTTTCTTCCGGGTACATTCGCTGAGTTCGAGTGTTGGAGAGAGTCAAATTCATTCCATCGGCACGAGACCTGAAAAGAAAACGATCCCGAGGAACTCGCCCTAAAACGGCAACGCAAAGCAAGAACAGTGGTGCCTCGATGTGCCACCTGAAAAGGCACCAGCTAGTCTGGTGCTTTTTTTTGCCCGTTTGTCAGCAGCGAAGTGTTAGCCTTATGCTCTTGGCAGACCCATCTGCTTCTTTTACGGCACCGCCAATAACCTGCTTCATTTCATGAACAACCTGCCCGACATCGAATTTTCAGAAGAACTGATCCGCCGCTTCGACAAGCTCGGCCCGCGCTACACCTCGTACCCGACCGCCGACAAATTTCACGCCGGATTCACCGAAGCCAGCTACATCGAATACCTGGCGCAGCGCAACAACCCGGCCAACAGCAATCCGCCGCTGTCGATCTACGTGCACCTGCCGTTTTGCGAGTCGCTGTGCTACTTTTGCGGCTGCAACAAAATCGTCACCAAGGACCGGGTCCGCACCACCGAATACCTGCGCTACCTGGCCAAGGAGATGGCGCTGGTAGCCCGGCACATTGGACCCGACCGGCGCACCGCGCAACTGCACTTTGGTGGCGGCACGCCGACCTTTCTGACACCGGATGAGTTGGGCGAACTGATGGCCATGCTGCGCGGCCACTTCAACTTTTTGCCGGATGCCGAGCTCGGCATCGAGATCGACCCGCGCACCGTCAACGACGACACCATGGCCATGCTGGCAGGGCTGGGATTCAACCGCACCAGCTTTGGTGTGCAGGACTTTGACCCGGCGGTGCAACTGTCCGTGAACCGCATTCAGCCCTACGAGATGGTGGAAAAGGCCGTATCGGCCAGTCGCAAGTCGGGTTTTGAGTCGATCAATGCCGATCTCATTTACGGCCTGCCCAAGCAATCCCGGGAAAGCTTTAACCGCACGCTGGACCGCGTGATCGAACTGGCACCCGAACGCATTGCGCTTTACAACTACGCCCATTTGCCCAGCCGCTTCAAGGCGCAGCGTCTGATCGTGGAAGCCGAATTGCCGAGTGCCGAAGAGCGTTTGCAGATCTTTCTGATGTCGGTGCACCGCCTGCTGGATGCCGGTTACATCTACATCGGCCTGGACCACTTTGCCAAGCCGGATGACGAGCTGAACCTTGCACGGCTGGACAAAACCCTGCACCGCAATTTCCAGGGCTACACCACCCGCGCTGACTGCGACCTGATTGGTTTTGGCGTCTCTGCGATCGGCAAGGTTGGGCACTCCTACAGCCAGTCGGTGCGCACGCTGAAGGCCTATTACGAGCATCTGGACATCGACCGGCTGCCAGTGGAAAAAGGCTATTCACTGACACCAGACGATGTGCTCAGACGCCAGGTGATCATGGAGTTGATGTGCAGCGGACCGGTCAACTTCGCTGCCATCAACCAGGCGCACGGCATTGATTTCAAGCACTACTTTTCCGACGAACTGGCGCTGCTCAAACAGTACGAAGAGGCCGGTTTGATTGTGGTGGACGAGCACAGCATTTCCGTCACGCCCAAGGGCCGCATGTTTGTGCGCGCCTCGGGCATGGTGTTTGACAAGCATCTGGCGCAATCCACAGCCAAGTTCTCCAAGCTGATTTAGCGGCTAGCGGCCCTTTCGCTCAGTGCCCTCAGGGGCGATGCGACAATGGCCGCATGGAAATGCTCGTCGTCACGCTCGCCTCACTGTTCGCCGGTTTTGTGGATTCAATGGTCGGTGGTGGTGGCCTGATTCTGGTGCCTGCCCTGCTGGCCACCTTTCCCAACGCCCATCCCGCGACACTATTTGGCACCAACAAAGGCGCCTCCGTTTGGGGCACTGGCATGGCCACGCTTCAATACAGCCGCCGTGTCACCATGCCGTGGGGCGCCTTGCTGCCAGCGGCCCTGGCCGGCTTTGTTGCTTCTTTGGGCGGGGCCTGGCTGGTCACCGTGGCCTCACCCGAGTACCTGCGCAAAATTCTGCCCGCCATCCTGCTGCTGGTGCTGGGCTACACCCTGGCCAAAAAGGAATTGGGACGCCACCACGCGCCCAAATTTACCGGCAGGATGGAGGCCGCGCTGGCCTGCTGCATCGGCGCGGTGATTGGTTTTTACGACGGTTTTTTTGGCCCCGGCACCGGCAGCTTTTTTGTCTTTTGCATGGTGCGCTTTCTGGGTTATGACTTTTTGCATGCATCGGCCGCAGCCAAACTGCTGAACACGGCGACCAATATTTCGGCACTGGTCCTGTTCATTTACAAGGGCCACATCTGGTGGCACTTTGCGCTGGCCATGGCCGTTGCCAATGTGGTGGGTAGTCTGGCAGGCACCCACATGGCACTCAAGCATGGGACAGGATTTGTGCGCTGGGTGTTTATCGCCGTAGTCTCCGCTTTGATCTGCAAGACCAGTTACGACGCATTCCTGCGTTGAAAGCGCAGGGGAAAACGTCGGGGGCCAATAGATTTATCGGGACAAGCCGGTAAGACGGGTGGCCGGTTGAGGTTGCGCTGCCGAATGCCCGCTTGGTGGCCAGGGCACTTCGGATGCCAGCAGAGGCTTGCCAATGGGCGCGGCCGCCTGCCCCTTGCTGACGGCGGCCATGTCTTCTTCATTGGGATACAGACCTTGCAGCCAGTAGTCCAGCACGCGCCGCGCGATGGGCGCCGCGTGCTCGGCACCAAAGCCGGCGTTTTCCACCACCATGGCGATCACGATCCGCGGGTCATCGGCCGGCGCATAGGCGGTGTACAGCGCATGGTCGCGCTGGTGCTCCTCGATCTTTCGCGCATCGTATTTCTGGTCCTTGCCAATGCCAACGGCTTGGGCCGTACCCGTCTTGCCGCCGCTGGTGTATCCGGCACCGGCAAAAGCGCGTGCCGAAGTTCCTTCAATCGTGACACCCACCATGGCCTTGCGTATCACCTCAATATTCTCAGGCTTGAGTCCCAGGTCAACGGTTGGCGGTAGCGTGCCGGGAATGTTGTTATGGGTTATGGCGTCCTGCGTGGCAGTGACCAGATGCGGCGGATGGCGCACGCCGCCATTCACCAGCGTCGCGACGGCCTGCGCCAATTGCAGCATGGTGAAGTTGTTGTAGCCCTGACCGATTCCCAGGGAAATGGTTTCACCGGCATACCATTTCTGTTGGTCCGCACGTTTGTAGGCCCGTCGCTTCCAGTCGGTTGAGGGCAGCAGACCTCGGGTCTCGCCTTGAATGTCCACACCGGTCAGATCACCAAAACCAAAACGCTGCATCTGCTCATGGATGGTGTCCACACCCAAGTCATTGGCAAGCGTGTAGTAGTAGGTGTCGCAGGAGGCGACGATCGAGCGGTACATGTTCACCAGCCCGTGCCCGCCCTCCTTGTCGTCGCGAAACTTGTGTCCCCCAAACATATAGAAGCCGGGGTCTGAAATGGTTTGTTCCGGTGAGCGCGTACCGGTTTCCAATGCTGCCATGGCCATGAAAGGTTTGTAGGTGGAGCCCGGCGGATAGGTACCGCGCAAAGCCCGGTTCAGCAGCGGCTTATCGGGTGACTCATTGAGGGCTTGCCAGCTTTCACTGTCGATGCCTTCGACAAACAGGTTCGGATCGAAGGTGGGCATGCTGACAAAGGCCAGCACCTCGCCGGTCTTGGGGTCCATGGCCACCAGGGCACCCCGGCGGTCTCCAAACATGGCCTCAATCAAGCTCTGCAGCTTGATGTCAATGGACAGTTTGACGGTATTGCCCGGTGTTGCCGGGTTGCTGGCCAACCGGCGCATGGCACGCCCGCCGGCCGAAGTTTCGATTTCTTCCACCCCGGTGGCGCCGTGCAGTTCCGCTTCGTAGCTCTGTTCAATGCCGAGCTTGCCCATGTACTCGGTGCCACGGTAGTTGTCGGGGTCGTCACCTTCGTCAATCTTTTCTTTTTCAGACTGGTTGATGCGGCCGATGTAACCGATCACATGGCTGGCCAACTCGCCAAAGGGATAGTTGCGAAACAGCCGCGCCTTGATTTCAACCCCGGGAAAGCGATAGCGCTGGGCCGCAAAACGCGCCACCTCGGTGTCGGTCAAGCGCGTGCGTATGGGCAGGGACTCGAAACTTCGCGACTCTTCCAGCAACTTTTTGAAGCGACGCCGATCGCGTGCCGTGACATCCAATACCTTGGACAATTCATCGAGAACTTCATCCAATGGACCACTTTTGCTGGGCGTGATTTCCAGCGTGTAAGCCGAATAATTGCTCGCCAGCACAATGCCGTTGCGGTCCACAATCAAGCCCCGGTTGGGCACGATGGGGACCACCGAAGTCCGGTTGTTTTCCGCCTGCGCTCGCAATTCATCGTGACGCCAGATCTGCAGGTAAATCAGACGCGTAATCAGCAACAGAAAGCACACCAGCACGACCAGACTGATAACGAAGATACGGGAGCGAAAACGGGCCAGGTCGGCCTCGACGTTCCGTAAGACGGTCATAGCGGTCTGTTGGCGTCAGGATCGGGAGCGCGTCGCTGCGGTGCCAACAGTACCAAATTGGCTACTGGCCACAGAGCGGCTTCGAGCACGGGTCCGAGAAAAATCCAGACACCCGGAAAAGCCCCGCCAGAAATCATGCGCAAGCTCAACTCCACCACATGGGCCGCCGCAAACAAGGGGAACACCTGCACCATCTGCAATGACACCGGAAACCACAACAAACGCCGGTGCATGGTATTGGCAAGAAAGCTCAACACGGTATAGGCCAATGCGTTCTGCCCCAACAGCGCTCCTTGATGGACATCCATCAAAAGGCCACAGACAAAGGCCGCGCCAATGCCGACCCTCAAGGGCTGGTGGACGGTCCAGAACACCAGCACCACCGCCATCAGGTCAGGCACCCAAGGCGAGCGTCCGGTGAGTCCCATGTTCAGAAACATATTGGCCAGCATGGCGCAGAGCATGCTGCCCCAGACAAACAAGGGGTTGGCGGGCAACAACAGTTGCTGACCCTGTCGCATGATCATGGCTTTTGCACCTCACCCCGTTTGTTCCGCTTGACCGCAGGTGCCTCGGGTGCCGGGCGGGGTGGCACCTGATCCGAGAGCGGCTCCAAAATCAACACATGGCTGGCACCCGATACCTGGGCTGCGGGGACGCAATAAATGCGGGCAAAAATAGCGTCCACCCGTCGATCCACCTTTTCCACACGCGCCACGGGCAATCCCGGTGGATAGACGCCGTCGACCCCACTGGTCGTCAGCAAATCACCGACCGTGGCATCGGCGTTGGCCGCCATGTAACGCAACTCGATGGCATCCGCATGGCTGGTGTTGTCACCAAAGGCGACGCCCCGCGCACCCGTGCGGGTGTTGAGCACGGGAATGGCATGGTCGCGATCGGTAATCAGCGTCACCTCACTGACCGTGGGGTAGACCCGGGTGACCTGACCGAGCACGCCACTTTCGTCCAAAACGGGTGCGCCAGAACGCACCTTGTCGATCAGACCTTTGTCGATGATGACCTTGCGCGAATAGGGGTCAGCCGCGTCATACAGAACCTGAGCGGCGATGCCAGTGGTCTGCATGCGCGCGCGCAGATCCAGCAGTTTGCGCAAGCGTTCGTTTTCAAGCGTGAGTTGCTCCACCTGATTCGCCTTGAGCGATTGCAGACCGAGTTTTTTGAAGGCCTCTTCCTTGGAGCGTTGGGCAGAGTTCAGACCGTAAAAGTATTCGCCGCCGGACTGGATCAACCGCACGGGCTGAAGCGCCAACCACTGCACCGGATACAGCACCGTACCCAACGCGACGCGCAACGGTTGGATGACTTTAAAACGCGAATCGGCGACCATCAAAAACAGCGCCAAAGCGCTGCAGACAGCCAGCTTCGACAAGGCCGAAGGGCCCTGGCGGAAGAAAGGTGGGGGAGCTCTGTCCAGCGTACCCAG
>CAIQEX010000056.1 GCA_903870955.1 uncultured beta proteobacterium | reverse complement strand
GTGAGCTTGGTGTGCAGCGATTGGGATGGAAGTGCGGCGGTAGCCATGGCGTTTACTGCGTCAAGACCACAACGTCGCTACCACACCACCAGACATAGACCTTGTCGCCCCATGTCAACTGCGTCTCGCCGTGGCGCGCCGCATTGGTGTGCGTCACCTTGACGATGACATTGTTGTCAAGCTTGACGTGGTAGGTCGTCAGACTGCCCAAGTAAGCCAGGTCATCGATCACACCCTGCACGATGTTGTAACCCACTTCGGCCAATGACTCGCGTTCCGAGTCCGCAGGAAGCGTCGTTTGGATCGACATTTTTTCCGGGCGAATCGCAATACTGACCGCCATGCCTTCGGTACCGGTGATGCCGTGGCTCACGTAATGCTTGCACTCAGGTGAGGCAACGATTACGTGGTCGGGCGCATCGGCTTCGACGGTGCCCTTGAAGATATTCACGCTGCCAATGAAATCGGCAACAAACAGGCAGTTCGGTGTTTCGTAAATATCAGCGGGTGCGCCAATCTGCAAAATCTTGCCTTCACTCATGACCCCAATACGCGTGGCCATGGTCATCGCCTCTTCCTGATCGTGGGTCACCATGACGCAGGTCACACCCACCTGCTCAATGATGTCGACCAGTTCCAGTTGCGTACGCTGCCGCAATTTGGCATCGAGGGCGCCTAGTGGCTCGTCCAGCAACAACAGTTTGGGGCGCTTGGCGAGGCTCCGCGCCAGCGCCACACGCTGCTGCTGGCCTCCGGAGAGTTGGTGGGGCTTGCGTTTGGCGTATTGCTTGAGTTGCACCAGATCGAGCATTTGCCCTACCCGCTCCGCAATCTGGTCTTTGGGCATGCCATCGCGATGCAGCCCAAACGCTATGTTGTCCCACACCGTAAGGTGTGGAAACAACGCGTAGCTTTGAAACATCATGTTGATGGGCCGCTCGTAAGGCGCAAGACCGACGATGTCCTCCCCGGCCAGCAAAATTTGCCCGGAAGTGGGGCTTTCAAAGCCGGCCAGCATACGCAGCAGCGTGGACTTGCCGCAACCGGATGAACCCAGCAATGCGAAAATTTCGCCTTGTTGAATATCCAGCGTGACTTCATCCACTGCAAACACATCGTCAAACTTTTTGACGATACGGTTGATTTGCAAGAATGGCTTCCCGCCGGTCTTTGCCGGGCTAGGGGTGTTGTTCGAAGTGGTCGCCACAGATGCTTCCTTCGTAGTTTTTTTGTCGTGAGTCGGATTACAGACCGGTCTTGAACGCGGTGTGCGCTCGGCTTTCCAGGCGGCGAATATCGTTGGTCAAAGCCTTGGGCGGAATCATGGTTGCCATCTCAGCCGCGCTGGGATAGCTTGAGGGATTGTTTGCAATTTCCGGGTTGATCAGCTTCTTGGCAGCCAGATTCAGATTGGCGTATTTCACCTTGTTGGTGATGGCTGCCTGGACCTCCGGACGCATGATGTAGTTCATGAACAGGTGCGCGTTTTTGGGATGTGCTGCATCTGCGGGAATGGCCATCATGTCAAAGAAAAGAATTGCACCATCTTTGGGCACAAAGGCCTTGATGTCCTGGCCGGTTTTCCCCTCTATGGCGCGTGCACGGGCGATGTTGATATCGCCGTTCCAACCCAGCGAGAGGCAGATGGAACCGCTGGCCATGTCGTTGATATAGCCGGACGAGCTGAACAGCGTCACATAGGGTCGAATCGACTTCAACAATGCCGAGGCTTCCTGATAGTCACCCGGATTTTTGCTGAACGGATCCTTGTGCAGGTAATGCAGTGCTGCGGGCAATACTTCGCTACCGGCGTCCAATGTGGACACGCCACAACTCTTCAGCTTGCTGATGTATTTGGTGTTGAAGAACAGTTCCCAGATGTTGTCTGGCAAGGGCTCGTTACCCAGTGCGGCCTTCACTTTTGCCGTGTTGATACCAATCGTGGTGTAACCCCATAGCCAGTTCACCAGGTGTTCATTGCCGGGATCGATGGTGGCAATCTGCGCCTGTACGGCCGGGTCGTAATTCTTCAGGTTAGGCAGCAGGCTCTTGTCGAGCTTGGCCAGCAAACCTCCACCAATCTGCAACGGCGCGAAAGTGGAGGACGGCACCACGATGTCGTATCCGGTCTTGCCTGCCACCAACTTGGCGTGCAGGATTTCGTTGTTGTCGTAGGTGTCGTAGCGCACCTTGATGCCGGTTTCTTTTTCGAAATTGGCAATGGTGTCGTCGGCAATGTAATCCGACCAGTTGTAGATATTGAGGACTTTCTCCTCATCGGCCACGGCAGGGCCCGCGCCCGAAACAAGAATCAGCCCTGTTGCCAGGGTACCGAGGATTTCGCGCCAGCGCTTGAAGGGGTGGGTGGTGGTCAATTTCATCTCCTGAGAAAACGATGCAGACAAAAAGAATTTCAAAACCGCACTAAAACAGCGCGCGAACAGCGCCTACATCCTAAGCGATTCGGGTCACGCAGGGCATCCACGCAATCCCTATGC
>CAIQEX010000055.1 GCA_903870955.1 uncultured beta proteobacterium | reverse complement strand
GGCTAATTGCGCATCGGATCCAGGTTCATCCGTGGATCCTTTGACGTGTTGCCAAAAACCTGCATGCGCTTGCGCGTATGCAGGTTTTTTTTCGTTCGTGGTGACCATGTGTGGCCTTCTATACCGGTGATATTGAGTCGCCGGTGTGAGCGAAATCCCACAAAGTGCGCATTCTTTAACATCTTGCCAACGCTGATTCGTTCATTCGACATATTGAACACCGCATAATGGGTCGACTGCATTCGTGAACCAACCAAGGACACCCATAGCCTCGGTCATTTGTCCCTATGAATAAAGACGATTTCGCTTTTGTAAATTTGCAGGATTTGCGCATTGGCTTGTTTGTGGATCTGGACGTGGGCTGGATGGCGCATCCATTTCCCAGCAGCCGCTTCAAGATTGTTAGCGAAAGACAAATTGAAATACTGAAAGATTTGGGCGTCAGTAGCATCCGCTACGTACCGTCAAAAAGTGATGCACCCGATACGGGTGAAGCGTCGCAGCAAACCACCGCAGAACAAGACCGCACGCAGCAGGCGCTGGCACAGGAAACTGCCCGGAAGGCCCTTGAGGCTCAGCAAGCACGACAGGTGTTGCGGACACGTCAACAACAAGATCTAGCGGCCTGTGAGCAGCGCTTTAGCCAGTCTGCGCAGCAATACCATCGAACCATTGGCATGCTTCAAACCAACCCGATTGAGGCGGCCAAGCAAAGTAAGGCGATGGTCCATGGGCTGTCTTCCGAGATTCAAGAGCAAGGCGACATCGCAATTCGTCTATTGACTGAAGCAGCGGGGGACAAGGCTGCACTTCACCCAGTGAATGTCACCATCATTTCGCTGTTGCTGGGACGGGCCACGGGTGTTCATGGCGCGGACTTGGATGACCTCGGTCTGGCAGCTTTTTTGCACGATATGGGTAAAGCGGCTTTGCCAGAACGTGTGCGCAGGTTGGAAGAAAATTTTTCCAGTGCAGAGATTAAGGTCTACCAAGAGCACGTTAGCCAGGGTGTGCGCATGGCCAAAGAGATGCAATTGAACCCGGCCGTCATACGTGGCATTGCGCAACACCATGAACTAGCCGATGGAAGCGGTTTCCCGGAACGGATCAAACTGGATGCGCAGGCAGTCAATGGGCGTATTCTGGCCGTGGTCAATCGCTACGACGAATTGTGCAATCCGGCGAAACCGGGTGCCGCCATGACGCCGCATGAAGCATTGGCATTGATTTTTGCGCAGCAAAAAACACGCTTTGATGGTGCGATATTGAGCGCGTTCATACGCATGATGGGGGTCTATCCGCCAGGTTCGGTGGTGCAACTCAACGATGAGCGGCATGCCATCGTGGTGGCAGTTAATTCAGCAAGACCTTTGAAGCCCCGCGTGATCGTTCACGAACCTTCCATCCCTCGCCATGAGGCCGTGATCATCGATTTGGAACACGCCCCCAATGTGAGCATCAGGCGCAGTCTGAAGCCTTCCAGTCTTCCTACAGCGGCACTGGATTATTTGCAGCCTCGCCCCCGCGTCTACTATTTCTTCGAGCCCGCACAAAATTCCAGCGGCATTCTGGCAGCCGCGTAAGGCGGATTCAGGATTTTCTGAAAGCAATGGGGAAGAAAAAGGTGTCTGCGAATGCCGCCAAACTTGCATCCTGAACCATGGTTCAGGTGGGTGAGGTCAGCACCAGCCTTGGGTTCATCTAACGCGAGATGATCACGCTGGCAGGGCAATGTTCCAAACCCTTGCTCAAAGAGCATTGGTACAAGGAAATATAAAGCCCAGCGCGCACCGCAGACAAGTCCATTGTAGGTGCAACAAAACCAGCCCAGGGCTCGACAACCGTGTTTTTAGCGTCCGTCGCCTTAAAGCAACTGGCCGTCTTCGCTCAGCGCGTCATCCAGCCTGGTGAGCAGTGTGCGCAGAACTTCGCTGTCGGTTGAAACGGTGTCAGATGTAGACGCTGTAGCTGTATTTGACTCGCCCGATGAAGGTTCAACCTTGTCGGCCAAATCAAAGGCGAGGTTGAGCGCCGCGAGCACCGCAATGCGGTCACGCGCCCGCACTTTGCCTGCATCACGAATCTTGCACATGGCCTCATCCACCCGCACCACGGCCTCACGCAATCGTGCCTCGCCGCCCTCGGGGCAACCCAGCAAATAGCTCTGACCCATGATTTGCACTTCGAGCTGATTCATGGCGCATCTTTCTGGGTGGCGCTGTTGTCAGGAAGCCGCTCCAACAAGGCATCGACGCGGGAGCGCGCGGCGCTCAAGCGCGATTTAAGTGAATCCCGCTCATGGGTAAGTGCTTCGACCTGATTGGCCAATAGCGCGTTGGTGCGCTGGACTTCGGCATAGCGCAGTAGCAGGCGCTCTACACGTTCGGCAATTTGGTCAATTTGAGACGGGTTCGGCATGGGTGTCGCGTTGTTCGCCATAGAAGTCGCATTGTAGGGTTTTGCCGGAGGCCCTCGGGTTAAAATCCGCCCGTTGGTGCTCGCGGTGTGGTTCACATGCCGCAGTTCAACGGGAAGCAGGAGGGTTCGACCTATTCAGGTCTGCCTAACCTGCGCTGCCCCCGCAACGGTAAGTGGACGCGTCGCAAGACGCCGCTTTCATCACAGCCACTGAACGCTTGAACATGCGTTTGGGAAGGCGATGGAGGTTGCGCCACCAGCCCGGATACCGGCCAACAAGGTGGCTGCACGCAAGTGCGGCCTTAACGCCCAAGTGCTGTCGGGGAAGACGGCGAGGGTTTTTAGCCGGGTTTTTCTCTTTATGAAGTTTTCTTTTTCTCGCGCACGTCTGAGCGTGCTTTCGCTTGCCTGTTTATCAGCTATTTCGACCTCCGCACAGTCGGACTCCAATCACAGTCTGGGAGAGGTGGTGGTGACGGCAAGCCGCAATCCCCAACTGCTCAGTGCTACTTCAGCCCACACGACCGT
>CAIQEX010000054.1 GCA_903870955.1 uncultured beta proteobacterium | reverse complement strand
GCCCCAGGACGGCCGCATTTCGCTGCGCATTGGCACGCGCGCAGTGGACGTGCGGGTCCGCACCCTGCCCAGCGCCCATGGTGAGCGCGCGGTACTGCGCCTGTTGGACCAAAGCGAAAGCAAACTCAGCCTGGAATCGGTGGGCATGCAGGGCGATGTGCTGGCGCGCTTTGCCCACCTGCTGGTGCAGCCGCACGGCATTATTCTGGTGACCGGCCCCACCGGCTCGGGCAAGACCACCACGCTGTATGCCGCGCTGAGCCGCCTGGACGCCAGCAGCAGCAACATCATGACGGTGGAAGACCCGATCGAATACGAGCTGGCCGGCGTCGGCCAAACCCAGGTCAACACCAAGATCGATCTGACATTCGCCAAGGCCTTGCGCGCCATCCTGCGGCAAGACCCGGATGTCATCATGATCGGTGAAATCCGCGATTTCGAGACCGCGCACATCGCCATTCAAGCCTCGCTGACCGGCCACCTGGTGCTGGCCACGCTGCACACCAACGATGCCGCCAGCGCCGTGACGCGGCTGATCGACATGGGTGTGGAGCCCTTTCTGCTCAGCTCCAGCCTGCTGGGTGTATTGGCCCAACGCCTGGTGCGCAAGCTGTGCACGCATTGCCACGGTGCCGGTTGTGCCGAGTGCTCGCAAACTGGTTATCAGGGCCGCACCGGCATCTTTGAATTGCTGGTCACCGATGACAACCAGCGCGCCCTGATCCACAGCCGCGCCTCGGACGCCGAGGTGCGCCAGGCCGCCCTGGATGCGGGCATGGTGCTGATGCGGGACGACGGTGCGCGGCTTGTGCAAGCCGGTGTGACATCACCAGAAGAATTGCTGCGCGTCACGCGCGATTAGCAAGACGACGCAAGCGAACAAAACGCCGTTTCAGTGGCGTAGTTCTTTCAGTGACTTAGGTCTATTCGTAATCGGGTTGTTGCGCGGGCGCTGCGGCCCGAAAGGCCTCAAGGTCTTCGCATGCTTCCACGATGCCGCTTAGGGTGGGCAGGTGGTCCAAATTGCAATGGAAGCGCCGTGCATTGAACACCTGCGGAACCAGGCAACAGTCGGCCATGGTCGGGGTGTCACCGTAGCAATATCTGCCTCGCGTGCCGGTGGTGGCCAGCAGGCGTTCGACGGCCAAAAGGCCTTCCTCTATCCAGTGACGAATCCACGCGCTCTTTTGCTCGTCCGTCATGCCCAGGGTCTTGGTCAGATAGCCCAACACGCGCAAGTTATTCAGCGGATGGATATCACTGGCAATGGTGTGGGCAATGGCCCGTACCTGCGCGCGCACGTCCGCAGGCTTGGGCAGCAGGGGAGGTTCCGGGCAAGTTTCATCCAGCCACTCCATGATGGCCAGCGACTGGGTGAAAACGGCCGAGTCGGTCACCAGCGTGGGAACAAGCCCCAAGGGGTTCACGTCTTTGTAGGCGGCCTGCTTTTGCTCACCACCGCCTCGTAGCAAATGAACGGGAATGGCCTCGTAGGCCAGCCCCTTCAAATTCAGCGCAATGCGAACCCGGTAGGCCGCAGAACTCCGAAAGTAGGTGTAGAGCTTCATGCTGCGTAGCGCTGCACTTGCTGCTCGATGGCTCCGAAGATGCTCAGTCCATCGCGGTCCAACATTTCAATGCGCACCGTGTCGCCAAACTTCAAATAGCTGGTTTGCGGCTTGCCAGTTTCAATCGTTTCATACATGCGCACTTCGGCCAGGCAGCAATAGCCCACGCCGCCATTGGCAATGGACGAGCCATGCAGGTCACCCTGTTTGTTGGAGACGGTGCCGGAGCCGACGATCGAGCCGGCTACCATTTCCCGCGTCTTGCTGATATGGGCTACGAGTTGCGGGAAATTAAAGACCATGTCCTGCCCGGCATCCGGCTTGCCAAACAGGCCTCCGTTGATATGCACCATGAGTGGTCGGTGCACTCTGCCCTCGCGCCAATCGGCAGCCAATTCATCCGGCGTGATGGCCACCGGGCTGAAGGCGCTGGCTGGTTTGGATTGCAAAAAACCAAAGCCCTTGGCCAGTTCAGCGGGAATCAGGTTGCGCAGCGAGACATCGTTCACCAGCATCAGCAGGCGGATGGCCGGTGCGCATTGCGCGGCTGTGGCACCCATCTTCACATCACCCGTGATGACGGCTACTTCGGCCTCCAGATCAATGCCCCAGTCTTCCGACAAGGCGTACACCGGGTCGTTCGGTGCTGCAAACGAATCGGAGCCGCCCTGGTACATCAGCGGGTCGGTCCAGAACTCGGGTGGCAACTCTGCGCCACGCGCACGGCGCACCAATTCCACATGGTTGACATAGGCTGAGCCATCGGCCCACTGGTAGGCCCGTGGCAGCGGCGAGTGGCATAGCAGTGGATCAAATGCGTCTGCGTTCGAGAAAGCGCCACTGTTCAGGGCTTCATAGATTTGGCGCAATTGCGGCTCAGAGACGTCCCAGTCGTCCAGGGCAGCTTGCAGCGTGCGGGCGATGGCGGGCACGGCGCGGCAATGGGTCAGGGCCCGATTGACCACGACCAGCGTGCCGTCGCGCCCGCCTTTTTTCAGGGTAGCCAGTTTCAACTTTATTCCCCTGCGTAGCTGCCGTCATGCATCCAGCGTGCATGTTGCGGGGCTTTCTTGGTCGCGGCCCATTCGTTGAGCATGTCCCATTTGGCTTCATCCAGCATTTTGGACATCTTGGGGGTGCCGGTGTTGACCGCCAATTCCAGGCGATGGCCGCTCGGATCGAAGAAGTAAATCGATTTGAAGATGGTGTGGTCGGTGGGGCCCACAACGGAAATACCGTCGGCTTCCAGCCTGGCCTTGGTCTCCAGCATTTCTTCCATGGTTTCCACTTGAAGCGCCAGGTGCTGGGTCCACAAAGGCGTATTCATGTCGCGACCCATGGGAGGCTGGGTGGGTAACTCAAAGAAGGCCAGCACATTGCCGTTGCCCGCATCCAGAAAGATGTGCATGTAGGGGTCGGGCTCTTTTGTGGAGGGCACTTCGTTCTCGGCAATGGCCAAAATGAAGTCCATGTTCAGATATTTTTGATACCACTCAACCGTCTGCTTGGCATCCTTGCAACGGTAGGCAACGTGATGGATTTTTTTGATTTTCATGGGTAACTCCTGAAAAGTTTAGACGGCGTGGCGCGCGATGCGCATCGCCTCGCGCAATACGCTGAGGTCGCCAATGTGGTTGGACAAAAGCAGTACCAGCTTGGCATTGACCAAGGCACTCTGGTCATCCGTCAAATCCCTGTGGGTTTCGATCAGTGCCTCGTAAAAATCGTCGCCCGGCGTGAAGGTCTGGAAGTAGCGCTTGCCCGGCTCGGACAGGTTGGGTTGCAGGTTCAATGGCATGGGCTTCTCCTTATTGCAAATTGCCGGTGGCACGGGCCAGGGCAGACGTAAGCGCAGCCGAACCAAAGGCACGCCAGCGCGCAGCCACATGTTGATCAGGTCGGATCAGGTAGGTGGTCCCCGGTTGCGCATCGTACCGTTCGGCAAAGCGGTTTTTGCTATCCACAAAAACGCGCAGGCCATCAGGCGCGACACCCGCTTTGGGCGACACCAGCACCACCTCGATCGGGATCGGCGCATCGGCCAACGCCTTGCAGGCGCGTGCCGTCGCGGCATCCAGCTGAGCCGGATCATTCACCGCAAGCAGCGCCATGAAGTGGTTGCCCACGCGCTCCAAGAGCCAGAAATCTGTTTCCTTTTCGCGCATGGGCGCATCGTTCATGGAGGCACCCGGCACCATGTCGCCCGCAAACGGGGAAGCGTCCGGCGTATTCAGACTGGATTGCGCCAACACTGCAGGCACGGAGAGTCGACCCGAGTTCACCAGCGTGCGGGCAAAGGCATGCTCACGCGCCAGCGTCAATGCGGCGTTGCGAAAGGTCAGCGACATCTTGCTCTTGGGCGTGATGAAGTCGGTGGAACGCGTGGAGTTGAGCAGGTTCTCGTCAGCCGCGAACACCCGCTCCTCAGAGTAGCTGTCGAGCAAGCTGGCGGGGGCTTTGCTGTCGATCACCAGTTTGAGTTTCCAGCACAGGTTGTCGGTGTCCTGGATGCCTGAGTTGGCGCCGCGTGCACCAAAGGGCGAAACCTGGTGTGCCGCATCGCCAGCAAACAGCACCCGACCGTGGTTGAAGCTGTTCATGCGGCGGCACTGGAAGGTGTAGACACTGACCCACTCCAACTCGAAATCACGTTCATCACCCAGCATGGCCTTGATGCGGGGAATGACGTTTTCCGGTTTCTTCTCTTCTTCCGGGTCAGCTTGCCAACCCAGTTGAAAGTCGATCCGGTAAACGTTGTCAGCCTGCCGGTGCAGCAGCACCGATTGGCCCGGATGGAAGGGCGGGTCAAACCAGAACCAGCGCTCGTGTGGAAAGTCGGCCTTCATGACCACGTCGGCGATCAGGAATCGGTCCATGAAGATCTTGCCTTCAATCTCCAGATCCATCATGCGGCGGATGCCACTGCGTGCGCCATCAGCGACCACCAGCCAGTCGGTTTCCAGGTTGTAAATGCCGTCGGGAGTTTCCACTTGCAAAGTCGCGCCCTGGTCGTCCTGGCTAACCGAGATCACCTTGCTTTTGAAGCGCAGGTCCAGGTTGGACAACTCCCGCGCACGCTTGACCTCGAACTCTTCCAGGTAGTACTGCTGCAGGTTGATCATGCCGGGGCGTTTGTGATCGTCCTGGGGGCGCAGGTTGAAGTTGTAGACCTCCTCTTCACGGAAAAAGGTGCGGCCTACGTTCCAACTCACGCCTTTCTCGACGCAGGCATCACCCAATCCCAGACGATCCAAAATTTCCAAGGCACGCTTGGCATAACAAACGCCGCGAGAACCGACCGATACGGTGTCGTCATCGTCAAGCACCACCACCGGCACACCGGATCGCGCCAGTTCAATGGCTGCAGCCAAACCCACCGGTCCGGCCCCAACGACCACAACGGGATAGCGCTGCTTGGCGGCACCACTCTGCTCGGGTGGTTTAACGTAGGGGTAATGGGGGTACTTGTAGGTACTCAGCATGTTTTTTCCAGTACTTTTTGGGGCTCAAATTCAGTCGACGGCTTGCAGCGCGTGCCACATTTCCTTGTCGCGTTCGGCCGTCCAGATGCGCGGATGCTTGATGCCACTGGCTTCGTCCACGGCACGCGTCACATCAAAGGGCAGGCAGTGCTCATAGATAAACACCTTGCCAAATTTCGGGTCCATGGCCTTGCGGCAATGCGCCATGGCCTGGTTCAGGTTCATGTTCTGGGCCACGGCTTCTTTGGCTGACGACAGCAAGGTCGTCACAAAGTCACGCGTATAGGCCAGGCCTGACTGCACGCGCTCGGGTCCGATCAGCGACGGGCCGCGGCCAGGCACCATTTTTTCGGGCTGCAGCGCAGCCAGCGCGTCCAGTGTGGCGGGCCATTCGGCCAACTGCGCATCGCCGGTGTAGCAGGCGGCATCGGCTTCGACCAAGTCACCGGAAAACAGCACTTTCTCGGAAGGTACCCAGACAATGGTGTCGCCCTTGGTGTGGCCGGCACCGACGTGCATGATCTTTACTTCCAGCTTGCCCATCCACAGCGTCATTTCCTGCTCAAACACCAGGGTCGGCCAGGTCAGGCCCGGTACCGAATCAAAGGCGTCAAACAAGCGCGGGAAGCGTTCGTACTCGGACTGCATGTCCTGCGCACCACGCTCCACGATCATCTCGTAGGTGCCCCGGCTGGCAATGATTTCCTGCATGCCTGCGGCCTTGTAGCCGGAGGCTCCGAGCACGCGCACGGCGTGGTAGTGCGACAGCACCACGTATTTGATGGGCTTGTCACTGACTTTGCGAATCTCGGCAATCAGGCTTTGCGCCATGACCGGTGTGGCCAATGCATCGCAGATCAGCACCGCGTCTTCGCCGATGATGACGCCGGTGTTCGGGTCGCCTTCTGCGGTGTAGGCCCAGCAGTGCGCGGAGAGTTGCTCGAAGGTGGTTTTCTTGGCTTCAAGATCCGCTTGGGATGCAAATTTTTTCGTCATGTGTTTCCTTGGGTTAAGACCTTAGACCGAGGTACGTGGTGCGTACCTGCTCGTTTTTCAAAAGTTCGGGGCCTGGCTGATAAAGAGGATAGGCATCGGGTTTTCCTAATCGCGTCCAGTTAAAAGTTTGTTAATTACAAATACATTTGTTTATTGTATTATTTGTCTTAACCAAATGAATTCGCATAGGGAAAACCCGAATCATGGCCACTCAAGGAAGCAGACTGCTGTACAACACCCTTGGGTAAACTTCCTTTGAAGCCAACAAGCATGGAGACCACTTGAACGAAAAGCACCTCGACAGAGGAGAAAAAGAACAGCGAGCCGTGCAGTCGATTGAGGTCGGCGGTCGCCTGCTGATCGCACTCGCCAACAACCTTGAGCCCATGACGCTCAAGGATCTGGCTGCGCAGGCTGACCTGACGCCCTCGCGAGCCCATCCCTATCTGGTGAGTTTTTCCAAGCTGGGGCTGATTGAACAGGTGTCTGCCTCGGGGCGCTACGGGCTAGGCCCGTTGGCGCTGCAAGTCGGATTGACCTGCCTGCACCAGCTCGATCCGATCAAGGTGGCCACGCCCATTGCCGAGGAGTTGGCGGCCTCCACCGGTCACGCCGTGGCACTGTCCGTGTGGGGAAATTTTGGGCCCACCATTATTCGAATGATCGAAGCGCGGCAACCGTTACTGGTGTCGATGCGCGCCGGTACCGTGATGTCTATCCTGAGCACCGCCACCGGTCAGGCCTTTGCTGCCGTCCTTCCCACCAATCGAATCCTGGAGGCCATGGCCAATGCCTTGGGCGATCCGCCCGATCGCGAGAGACCCATTTGGCGTGACAGCGACCAGGCGCTTCGCGCCATCGTGGCCGGGGTTCGTCAGCACGGGCTGGCGCGCGCGGAAGGCAGCCCCATCCTCAGCGTCAATGCGTTCAGCGGCGTGGCACTCAATCACGAAGGCGAGGCCGCGATCGGCATCACCCTTTTGGGACATCGCGACAATTTTCCCGTGGCATGGGATTCGCCGCTGGCACGTCGACTCAAAGGCGTCGTCGCGGAGATCTCCAGCCGGCTCGGCTGGCAGGGTACACATCCCTCGGTAAGCTGATCGCCGTCCGATTGCGGTCCGGTTGCTGGCGCTTGCCAAGGGTTCCGCGCTGGGTTGAAAGTGTTTATCGGAGACGTTGATGCTTTGGCTGTGCCCTATGACGGGGCACCAGCACGGGCGTCGTAGCGGGCAATCGTCAGGCCCTCGGTGTCAATTTCCGGCGTTTTTCCGCTCATCCAGTCCGCCAGCAGGCGGCCGGTACCCGTTGCCATGGTCCAACCCAAGGTTCCATGACCCGTGGCCAACCACAGATTCTTCAAACGGGTGGGGCCGACGATGGGCGTCCCATCCGGCGTCATGGGGCGCAGGCCGGTCCAGAACTCGGCGCGTGGCAGGTCACCGCCTTTGGGGAACAAATCCGAGACAACAAACTCCAGCGTACTTTTGCGGTGCGGGTCCAGTCGCAGGTCGAAACCGGACAACTGCGCTGTGCCGCCAACGCGTATGCGGTCACCCAATCGCGTGACCGCTACCTTGTGGGTTTCGTCCATCACCGTGGACTGCGGAGCCTGGTCGGGATCCGTGATGGGCAGGGTCAGTGAAAAGCCTTTGACCGGATATACCGGAATGGACAAACCCACCGTTTTGAGCAGAGCCGTGGAATAGCTGCCCAAACAGAGCAGCACGCGGTCGGATGTCACCATACCCTGGTTGGTGAGCACACCGGTCAGCACGTCGCCCTTGCTTTGCAGGGATTGAATATCGACCCCAAAGCGAAACTGAACCCCCAGCGCTTTGGCCATTTCTGCCAACCGATTGGTAAAAAGAAAGCAGTCCCCGGTTTCATCGCCCGGCAGCAGCAAGGCGCCGGAAAACTTCTGCTGCACATCGTGCAAGGCAGGCTCGTACTTCAGGAAGCCGGGGCGATCCAGCAATTCAAATGGCACGCCATATTGCTGCAGTATCTCGATGTCCTTGGCGGTAGCGTCGAGTTGCTTTTGCGTACGAAAAAGTTGCAAGGTTCCCTGTGTTCGCTCGTCGTAGGCGATGCCGGTATCCAGGCGCAATTGCTTGAGGCAATCCCGGCTGTACTCGGCCAACCTCACCATGCGCGACTTGTTGATGCGGTAGCGCTCCTGGGTGCAATTGCGCAACATGGCAAAACCCCAGCGCCACATGCCCAGATCATGCAGCGGCTTGATAACCAGCGGGCTGTGGTGCATCAGCAGCCACTGGATCGCTTTAAGCGGCACGCCTGGGCCGGCCCACGGCGCGGAGTAACCGGGTGAAATCTCACCGGCGTTGGCAAAACTGGTTTCCAGGGCTGGTCCGGGCTGCCGGTCCAACACCGTGACCTCATGCCCCTCACGCGCCAGGTAGTAGGCGGCGGTAGTACCGATGACGCCACTGCCACAAATGGTGATTTTCACGAGTCATATCTCCAAATAGTGTCTGGTGCAGTGCTGCCCTTACGGACAGGCACTTCGCAGGCATTTTTGCACAGGGCTCGCGTCAGGCCATCAGGCAACCGGGTAACCGCGTCAGGCCATCGGATCAGTCCTTCCGGTCTGTCTTTAAATCTTTCAGGATCTGCACCCACGCTTCAACGAAGCCGCGTCTTATGCAGACCCGAACCCACCGCACCGACTAACCAGGAATCAGGCGCAGGAGGTGACCGATCTTCACGTTGATTTTTACGTCGCTGGCAATCAGGCTTGATTTGACGGCCGTTTCCTTGCTGGCGGTGCTGCTCCGGCGGGGCAATACGATGGGCTGTTTGTCGCGATTGAACACACTGGCAACAAAGGGCTCAACGGGTTTGATTCCACGGCTCAGCACGACGGCGGTTTCACCGTTGGCCAGTTGAACATAGGTACCCGGCGGGTAGATGCCCAGAAGCTGGACCATGGCTGAGCCCACCTCATCGTGATTGGCAGCCCCGGCTTTGACGACGGCGCTCAGCGCAGAGTCCCGCGCAGTACGGCTGACGCGGGACTTGCGAGGGCTCATGGCGGCGGTGTAGCGGTCAACCACTTGCAATATTTTGGTATTGCGATCCACCGGCGACCAGTTGGCCAGGGCCTCCGGCCCGGACAGGTGCGCATGGTGTTGCGCCACCACGTCCAGCCACATCGTGTCGGTCACCATGGCATTGGCCAATATCTGCATGCCTTCGGCCGAATGGTTTGCGATTTCCTTGCGCTGCATCACTGAGGGCACATAGTCCTGCGCGGCAAGGGCATTTTGAAGGCGCGTCATGGCGATATTCATCGTTAGTGCCGCACAAACCAAACTGCTGCGCTCCTCTTCAGACAACTTGAAAACGGGAGCCAGCATATGCACCAGCGCGGCACACAGCAGGGAGTGCATGACGCTGTAATTGCTGAAATCAGATACCGCCCGATTGAACAAGATAAGTTGCGCCCCGGAGGCATCTTCCAACAACAGGTTTTGAATATGCTGGTCCAGAGCGCGGATTCTGGATTCAAAATTTTCCGTAGTGTTCACGCTGGCCAACAGTCCACCCAACTTGGATTCCATCGTGCCCCAGCGATCAGGCAGACTGCCGGTCAGCTTCTCTTCTGCCACCACAGCTTTTAGTTGTTCACTTTCCAAACCCGGGATGTCCACCCGGAGGTGTTTTGAAAAGTCCTTGATCGGAGCACCCAGTCTGTTCAGCGTGGAGATGCCCGTATTCAAGGCGGTGATGCCCGCGTGAGACTCTTCAATTTCAACGTATATTTTTTTTCGACTGCGGATGATGTCCAACTGCTTGAAGGTCATGATGCGCTGCCCTTTGACCAGCAACGCTTCCCCGTTCTCGTCACGAATCGTGAATTTCAGCGTCATTCCCAGTTGCAATTGGGACTTAGGCAGTTCGATCAAATCCATTGGTAATGTCCCGCTCGTAGTTGAAGTTTGAGGATGTTTACCACCAGCGTCTTTAAATATGCTTCGTATCTATGCTCCCCCATAGAATAACTAGAAATCGGATCGATTCGCGCCGTTGGTCCACGCCGCAGGCAAAGAGTCCCAATTGCTGGGCTATGCGATAAAACGGCGAGACACCCGCATGGATTGAATGGACTACCCGAAGACCCTCGTTATTGAACCACCTCAACTGCAACCGGGTGATTCGCCATGATCTCCAGTGCCTGCACCAAGGCCAGGGTTGAAAGTGCGTTAGACCATGCGTTCGTCTACTCAACCAATCTGTGCAATGCGCATCAGATTAGTGGTGCCTGAGGTGCCAAAGGGCACGCCGGCCGAGATGACGATGGTCTCACCCACTTGGCCCAGTCCTTCCTTCTTCGCAGTCTGGCAGGCCCAATCACTCATCTCCAGCACATCCATGACTTCGTGGCACAACACGGGGTACACGCCCCAGGCCAATGCCAGTTGGCGCGCCACGGCCTGGCGCGGTGTCATGCCCAGAATGGGTGCCTGCGGGCGTTCGCGAGCCATGCGCAGCGCAGAGTAGCCCGAGCTGGTGTAGGCCACCACCGCAGACACTTTCAACAGGTCGGCGACACCCCGTACCGCGACCCCAATGGCGTCCGAAGGGACCGGGCTGTGTGTGGTTTGCGCGGTACGGATGGACTCGCGGTAGTAGGGGTCGGCTTCGGTCTGGGCAATGATGGAGTTCATCATGGTCACCGCCTCCACTGGGTATTTGCCGGATGCCGACTCGGCAGACAGCATCACCGCATCGGCACCGTCATAAATCGCGGTGGCCACGTCCGAGGCTTCAGCCCGCGTCGGCACCGGCGCAGTGACCATGGACTCCAGCATCTGGGTGGCCACGATAACTGGTTTCCCTGCCTTGCGGCAGGCGCGGACAATGCGTTTCTGGATAGCAGGTACCTGCTCGGGCGGCATCTCCACACCCAGATCACCGCGCGCAACCATGATGGCGTCGCTCTCCGCCACGATAGCCTCCAAGCTACTGATGGCCGAGGGCTTTTCAAGCTTGGCAACGATGCCGGCGCGGCCCTTGACGATGGTCTTGATCTCCACAATGTCCTCAGGCCGCTGCACAAACGACAGCGCAATCCAATCAATGCCCAGGGTCAGGCCGTAATCCAGATCGGCGCGGTCTTTCTCGGTCAGTGCCGACAGGGGTAGCACCACGCCCGGCACATTCACCCCCTTGCGATCCGACACGGCACCACCGGCAATCACGCGGGTGTCTGCAAAGTCTGCACCGCACTGCTCCACCCGCAGGCGCACGCGGCCATCGTCAACCAGCAAGTCGGTCCCCACGACCAGAGCTGCGAATATTTCCGGATGCGGCATGAAGGCCCGCGTCTGGTCACCCGCCTGCTCGCGGTTCAGGTCAAGGCGAAAGCTGTCGCCCTGTTGTAACACCACGGGGCCTTTGGCAAAGGTGCCCAGGCGCAGCTTGGGGCCCTGCAAATCCAGCAGCACGCCGATGGGGCGACCAGCATCGCGCTCGACAGCGCGAATGGTGTCCAGGCGCTGCTTGTGGTCGGCATGGGTGCCGTGGCTGAAGTTGAGGCGGAACACATCGGCTCCGGCTTCAAACAGCGCCTGGATGGTGGCCCGCTCTGCGCTGGCCGGACCTAGCGTTGCCACGATTTTGGCGTTGCGATTGCGGTGCATAGTTTTCCCTTGGATTGATCAAAAAAAGAGGGGGCCACCACAGACGCAGCGGCCACCCCAAGACTCACTTACCAATCAGCGCACGTCGTTCAGCACTTGGTTGATGCTGGTGCCTGAAATCTTCACGTTGCTCAGTGCCATGTTGCTTACGTTCCACAAGTAGATTGCCGAGGGACTGGTGCTGTTACCAAGCGTTGCCTGACACAAGGGAGTGCCGAAATCACAGTTCTTGACCGTCACATTGGTGATGGGTAAGACGGTGGGTGTGGGGCCCGCGCCGTTGTAATCCGTCTTGACCGGGCCTTGCGCAACAATCGCCTGAAAGCAGGATGCCACGGTGCCGGAAGCCAATGTGCCGAATGCTCCGCCAGTGCCGGTGGTGGTCACATTGCCCACGGTGACATTCGAGATCTGGATGTTGTTGACGACCGGCGGACGGGTACGAACGGCATCGCTGCTGGGCGAATAGTCACAGTCGAAGGTGATGACACCCCCTTGTGATTGGGTAGGCTGGCCCGCCGCTGCGCCGGCCACACCCAAGGCGACGGTGTTGTTGATCGGGCTTGGTAGCACACTCTTGTTGTCAAACTTACCCACCAAATTCACGCCTTTAGGCAGGCTGACGTTGTCGATGTAGATGTCTTGCACCGACCCACCGCGATTCATATTGGTCTTGATACGGATGGCGATGTTGAGCGGACTGGTGGCCCAGTTCTCGTTCAGCATCTGCAAATTGCGGGCGTAGATTTTTTCCACGCCGGCACCCATCTCGCTGCCCATAGTGATGCCACCGTGTCCGGTGTTCATCACGCAATTCTGGATCACATGGTTGTTAGCCGTGCCGTAGAACGTGTCCAGATTTTTGGCTGACTTGATGGCAATGCAATCGTCCCCGGTGTTGAAGGTCATGCCGTCACACAACACATTGCTGCAGGCATCGGGATCAAAGCCATCGTTGTTGTGGCCAGCACTGTCGGCCTTGACATTTCGGATGACCACGTCGGTGCAGGCCACCGGGTGGTGCACCCAGAACGGACTGCACTGTGCCTGGTAGCCTTCCATCAGCACCTGAGTACAGCTGACAAACTGTACCAGCGGTGGACGCAGCTGATGGCCCAGACCGAAGATGCGGCTGGTGGGCGGCACACCGGCTTCCGACAAGGCCGGCAGGTAGTTCTGGTCTTGCTGGTAGGCAGTTGAAGCCGCAGGCTGCAACAGGGTGTAGAGGCTGTTGGTGACGCCGTTGGTAAAGATATTGGGTGCCAGCACGGCACCCAAAGTCGCCAGATCCACATTGAGGGAATTGGCAGTTGCCTGCGAAGCCTGACCCGAGGCAAATCCATAGGTTCCCGGCGTGGAAGAAGACGCGACCGCAGTGGAACCCTTCCAGGTCCACCAGCAGGTGGATGTGGCGCCAGATCCCGCAAACGGTGTCATGGCCTGGCCATTCAGAATGGAAGTCGGGCCTTCACCGGTAATGGCAATCTTTTTGGCCTTGTAGGCATAGATGGGCGAGCCAAAATTAATGCAATCATTGCCCTGCCAGCGCGAGTAGTACAGGTGTCCATTGGCACCACAGGCAAACGGACCGTCCTTGGCATAGTCGGCAGGATTGGGGCTGAAGTAGATGGTGCAGTTCGCACTGAGGTGGAAGTTGACATTGCTCAGCAGCACGATGGGGCCGGCGCAATACCAGTTGCCCGCTGGCACCACCACGCGACCTCCACCGGCCGCGTTGCACGCCGCGATAGCAGCCAAAAAGGCGGGCCGGGAATCAAAGCTTCCCGCCACAGGGCCGACATCAGCGCCCGTGCTGACAAACGAAGAAATGCCGTAAGGCGAAGTGACAGCCGCTGTGGTGATGGACTGCGCGCCATACGTGACGACGGAAAAATCCGTAGCTGCGAAATAGCTCTGCTTCAGATAGGCCAGGCTGGCCACAATCTTGTCAGCTGCCCCGCCGGTGCCCCAGATCGGGTCGATCGTAGCAGCGGCCGTGCCGCCACCGCACCCGAGCAAGGGCAGTCCCGCACCACCGACTGCTGCCAATGAAACGCCGCGCAGCATAAGGTCGCGCCGGCTTATGGCTCCAGCCACGGGATTTTGTTTGAATGACTTGTCTACCATTTTGTTTGCCTCATTTTGATTAAATATGCCCAACTCTTAACCCGGGTAAAGCTCCATGTCTTCGCCCGGGTCACTCACAGTCTTCCCGTCTATGGGAAACGAAACAAAAGCTCCATCAGAAGGCCGTGCGGAAGCCCAGTTGCACTACAGTCTTTTCGCTGATGTGGTCTTTCAGATCGCCCACAGCCGTGGAAACACCGGCGTACAGGTAGGTGTCCTTACCCAGGTCATGGCGCACGGAGCCGGCGATCTTGCCGAGGTTGGCGGTTGCACCGGTGGCGCTCTCGTAGGTCATCAAGGTGTAGTTCACGCCGACCACATCTGCCGTTCCCACGGGTACTTCAGCTCCCAAGGTGTAGCCGCTCAGTTTCGTAAAGGCAAAGACACCTGCTGGACCTGTCACGGTGTTGAGGTAACCAGCTGCCGTGCCATTGCCCGATGTGGTGGTGAAGTCACTAACGTTCTGCAGGCCGCCCAGCAGTTTGAAGCTTCCAAAGTTGTAGTTGGCGCTGAAGGAGAACACCTTGTTGGTCGTGTTCGTTGTGGCGCGGTCCTTGTTCCACTCGTAACTGCCGCCAATATTCAGGGGGCCATTTGCATAGATGGCACGCAAGCCAAAAAAGTCGTCCGCAGTGGTGCTGTTTTCACCGGGTGCAACTTGAACTGCGGCGGTTAAACCGGAGAAGGACGGGGTCTGGTACTGCAGCACATTGTCCGCGCGCGAGGGGTTCAGAAAGTATGGCAACTTCTTGGTAACGTCAGTCACGCCCGTAGTGGGGTTGTTCACCAGTGCATTGCCAAAGGGGTTGCCCATGCCGATGACGGAGTCGCTCAGCACATACTGGCGGCCGACGCGCAGTTCACCGGCACCAGCCTTGGCCAGCGACACAAAAATCTGGCGACCAAAAGCCAGACCACCTTGACCGGATGCGCCGGTGTCGGTGTTAACGCCACCTTCCAGCAGCGCACCCGCAACCAGGCCGTCGTTCAGGTCTTTTTGTGCCTTGATGCCCCAACGCGAGCCGTTCAAGCCATTGGTCACGCCGTCTTGCAACACAACCTTATTGCCGCTGGCGCCGGTCCCGTTCGACGAATCGCCCGCTGTATAGCTGGACAGATTGACGTCGAGCAGACCGTAGACCTTGAACGAGTCTTCAGCACTTGCGGCTCCGGCCATGGTGAGTAGGGCGATTGCAGCGAGGGGTTTGGATGTGAATTTCATGATGTTTCCTGTTTGGAATGGACTGTGGATATGCCACACGCTGCTAAAAGTGCAACGCGCATGCTCGGGTGACCCATCAAGCGCAGCGCGCTTTAATGGATAAATTTTGAAAAAAGGAAATCCAGGAACGGCGCATAAGCGCATTCCAGAATTGGCTCAGACGGGTTAAGCCTGACTGCGCCCCGCCACTTCGCGGAGCCTTCTTGCGTCACACATTCCTGCTGCGCTCAAGGCAACAGGAAGAGGGCTGAAGAACTTAGGCGGGGTCGGGGGCGACTTGGTGATTGGCCATAATTTCAAGGGCCCTTACCAGGCCGGAGTGATCGAGATTTTGTAAGCCGTTGGCGCTACACACTTGCATCAGCTGCGCAGCCCCTGCGGTCTGGGGCAGCGCCATGCCGAGTTCGCGGGCGCCTTGCAGGGCAAGGCCCAGATCCTTCTGGTGTAAGCCGATGCGAAAGCCAGGGTTAAAGGTGCGCTTGATCATGCGCTCGCCATGCACTTCCAGGATGCGTGATGCGGCGAAGCCACCCATCAGCGCCTGGCGCACCTTGGCCGGATCGGCACCGGCCTTGCTGGCAAATAGCAGGGCTTCACCGACAGCGGCAATATTGAGGGCAACGATGATCTGGTTGGCAACCTTGCAGGTCTGGCCGTCGCCATTGCCGCCGACCAGGGTGATGTTCTTGCCCATGCATTGCAGCAGCGGCAACACCTTGTCAAAGGTCTCTTCACTGGCGCCGACCATGATGGTCAGGCTCGCGGCCTTGGCACCCACTTCACCACCGGAGACCGGTGCATCCATGTAGTCACAATCCAGGGCATTGATGCGCTCGGCAAATGCCTTGGTCACCACGGGCGAGATGGAACTCATGTCCACCACGGTCTTGCCGGGTGTCAGGCCTTCTGCCACACCATTGGCGCCAAACAACACCGCTTCGACATCGGGCGTGTCGGGCAGCATCAGGAAAATGATGTCGGCCTTTTGTGCCACTTCGGTGGCGTTGGTGCAGGACTTGCCACCGGCATTCACCAAGTCATCGGGCGGGTTGCCGCGGGTGTTCATGTAGACCGTGTGACCGGCGGAGATCAGGTGCCGGGCCATGGGTGCGCCCATGATGCCCAGGCCGATAAATCCAAGTGTGCTCATGCTGTGAAGTCCAGAAAGTTAAAGAGAGAATTAGGCGATGTAGCGGTCTTTGAGGGCCTGTGTGGCGCTGCGGAATACGCCTAGATCGCTGCCCACGGCGACCAGCGTGGCACCCATTTCCATGTAGCGGCGGGCGTCTGCTTCCACCGGCGCCAGGATGCCGCTTGCAATGCCAGCGCGCTTGCAGGCCGCAAAGATGTTTGCAATGGCAGTCTGCACAACCGGGTGGGCGGCATTGCCCAGATGGCCGTAGGTCGCAGCCAGATCCGAAGGGCCAACAAATATGCAATCCACACCGGGTGTGCTGGCAATCTCGTCGGCAGCTGCCACGCCCTGTGGGCTTTCGATTTGCACGGCCATGGTGATGTGGCGGTTGATTTCCTGAAAGTAATTGGGCACCGTGCCGTAGCGGTTGCTGCGCTGGGCCACCGACACGCCGCGAATGCCTTCGGGCGGATAGCGCGTGGCGGACACGGCGCAGGCCGCGTCTTCAGCGCTGTGCACCATGGGTATCAGGAAGTTGTAAAAACCGGCGTCCAGCAAACGCTTGATTTCCACCGCGTTGTTGCTCGTGGGGCGCACCACAGGCGCACTGCTGCTGTCCTTGAGCGCCATGAGTTGCGGCACAAAACTGATGACATCGTTGGGCGAGTGTTCGCCGTCCAACAGGATCCAGTCGAAGCCGGCCACGCCCAGCACTTCGGTGGCAATCGGGCTGGCCAGTGAGCACCAGCAGCCAATGAGTGGCTGGCCAGCCAGCAAGGCCTGCTTGAAGGTGTTGGGAAAGGCCTGGTAGGGAATGGGTTGTGTCATGGGGTATTCGCTTGTGTGGTGGGCTTCAGTTGCATGTATGGCTGCGGGTGCGCTTACAGCGGTCGCTTCAGGTAATCGGTGCCGGGTTGAACAGCACCAGGGCGTTGTGCAGCTTCCAGTGCTCAGCCCAGCTTCTCTTCTCGCCACTGGCAACGCTGAGCATCAGGTGAAAAAGTTCCCATCCGACGTCGGCAATCGTGGCTTGTCCATCGGCAATGCGTCCGGCATTCAAGTCCATCAGGTCGTGCCAGCGCGTCGCCAAATCGGTGCGGGTGGCCACCTTGATGACCGGACATTCGGCCAGACCATAGGGTGTGCCGCGGCCGGTGGTGAACACATGCATGTTCATGCCAGCGGCCAACTGCAGCGTGCCGCAGATGAAGTCGCTGGCGGGCGTGGCAGCATAGATAAGCCCTTTGCTGCTGGCTTTCTCGCCCGGCGACAGCACCGCGCTGATGGGCACCGTTCCGGACTTGATGATCGAGCCCATGGCTTTCTCCACGATGTTCGAAAGTCCACCGGCCTTGTTGCCTGGCGTGGTGTTGGCACTGCGGTCAGCACTACCACGGCCCAGATAGGCGTCGTACCAAGCCATCTCACGGGCCATGGCTTGCGCCACCTCAGGCGTGGTTGCGCGGGCCGTCATCTGGTCCACGGCGTCGCGCACTTCGGTGGTTTCGGAAAACAGCACCGTGGCACCGGCACGCACCAAGAGGTCGGTGCAAAAGCCCACCGCCGGATTGGCCGTAACACCCGAAAATGCATCGCTGCCGCCGCACTGCACACCAACCAATAATTCACTGGCGGGTACCGTCTCTCGGCGTCGCGCATTGAGTCGTTCCAGATGCTTTTCGGCTGAGGCCAATATGGAGTCCACCATGGACATGAAGCCGACATGCGCTTCTGCCTGCAGGCAGACCACATCCAGCGCTTCGCCGGATTTGAGTTCAATGCTGCCGGGGGGTAGCAGGCGCTCGGGTTGCAGCTTTTCGCAGCCCAGGCTAACCACCATCACCTCGCCACCGAAGTTTGGATTGCGGCTGATATTGCGTAACGTGCGTATGGGGATGATGGCATCAGGCGCGTCAATGGCCACGCCGCAACCGTAAGAGTGCTCCAGACCGACCACGTCGTCCACATGGGGGAAGCGTGGCAAGAGTTCAGCCTTGATGCGCTGCACCGCGAATGCCACCACACCGGCCACGCACTGCACCGTGGTGGTAATAGCCAGGATGTTGCGTGTGCCGACCGAACCGTCAGAATTTCGGTAGCCCTGGAAGGCGTAGCCCTCCAGCGGCTCCAGCGGCGTCTGCTTCGCTGTAGCCATGGGCAGATCGTTCAGACTGCGTGCAGCAGGCATGTGCAGCAGGCGTTCATGCACCCAGCTGCCCGCGGCAATGTCTTTGACGGCGTAGCCAATGGGCACGTTGTAGCGGACCACGGCAGCGTCTTTCGCGATGTCGCACAAAGCGACCTTGTGGCCTTGTGGCACACGGTCCAGAAAAGTCAAACCTTCTGCCAGCAGCGTGCCGGCAACCAGACCGCCGTCGTTGGCCACGATGGCGACGTTGTCGCCCGCGTGCATCCGGATGACCAGAGGTTTCATCACGTCGCTCATAGCACCACGTGCCCGGTGATCAAAGTGGGCAACCAAGTCGAGAAGGACGGCACATAGGTCACCAGGGTGATGGCAACGCAGATCGCAATGTAATACGGCCAGGCAGTCTTGGTAGCTTCACCGATCGAGATATTGCCGATGGCGCAACCGACAAACTGCACTGTCCCCACCGGTGGATGCACCAGACCCAGCGCACAGTTGAGCAACAGCATCATTCCGAACTGCACCGGGCCCACACCCATCTGGATGGCGAGTGGCAAGAACAGCGGCGTCGTGATCAGAATGTGCGCGGCCATGTCAAGGAAGATGCCCAGCACGATCTGAATGATGTTGATGTACAGCAGCATCAGCCAGGGTTCCTGCGTGGCAGACAGCAGGGCCGCTTCAATCGCATCCGGAATTTCCAGATACGCCATCTGATAGCGCAGCATGTTGGACACGCCAATCAGCAGCAGGATCACGCCTGTGGTTTTCGATGCTTTTGCCAGGGACTTGAGCAGCTTTTCCTTATTCATGGTGCGGTAGATGAACACCGTGAGCAGCAGCGAATAGCTCACTGCGATGGCAGCCGCCTCGGTGGCCGTAGCCACGCCCTTCATGATGCAGAACAGAATGATCACCACCACCATCAGGCCCGGCATGGAGGCAATGAAGGTGCGCAGTACGGCTGACCAGCCGGGGAATTTCTCCAACATCGTGGAGCCATCGGCACGCTTGGGGTAGCCGTACTTCGCAGCCTGCCAATAGGCCGTGGCCAGCATGCAAACCATGATCCAGAAACACGGGATCAGACCGGCAAACATCAGGTCGCCAATAGACACGCCCTTGATGACATGGCCATCAATCATGCCGGTCGCCGCCTGCGCTGCAAATGCGTAGATGATCATGTTGTGGGAGGTCGGCATCAACGCACCCGTCAAGGACGCGTGCGTGGTGACGTTGACGGCATAGGCTGCGCTATAGCCTTCGCGCTTCATGATCGGAATCATCACGCCGCCCATGGCCGAGGTGTCTGCCACGGGGGATCCGGAAACGCCGCCGAACAGGGTGGAAGCCACCACATTCGCCAGTCCCAGGCCGCCCTTCCAGTGACCGACCAGGCTACGGGCAAAGTCCACGATCTTGTCGGCAATGCCACCGTGCAACATCAACTCGCCTGAGAAGATGAAGAACGGGATCGCCAGGAAGGAAAACACATTCATGCCTGAGACCATCATCTGGATGGCGGTCTCGAACGGCAGACCTTCGACAGCGAATGTGGCCAGGCAGGCCAGCCCAATGGAAAACGCTACGGGCACGCCCAGAAGCAGGAAGGCTACAAAGCCTAAACAAAGTACGGTTAGTGCCATGACGGAGCTACCTTTTCGCCGGAGAACTGGGCCAGCAGATGTTCAATGGAAAAGAGAATGATGAGCACGCCCGAGATCAGTACCGGCAGGTAGCGAAAGGCTTCGGACAGGCCCAGCGTGGGGATGGTGCTGGCGTAGGTGGAGATGGCCATCAGCGTGCCGCCACCCAGCAGGGCCAGGGCAAAACAGATCACCAGCACGAAGACGACAACTTTGCACCAGAACTGCACCGCATCGGGCAGCACCTTGACCAACGAGTCCAGACCAATATGGCCTGCATCGCGCACACCAGCGGAGGCGCCAAACATGGCCACCGACACCACCAGCAGCAGTGCCACCTGTTCCACATAAGGCGGCGCGTCGTTAAATACATAGCGCAGCACCACGCCGTAGATCACCACGCTCAGAAGGCCTGCCAGGCAGGTGCACGCCAGATACATGGTCCAGCGCGACAGAATGCGATTCAGCCAGGTTAGAGGTTTCATTTTTAAACTCGGTTGAGGCCGCAGCAGTGCGATACCACTGCAGCCCGTTCGCTTTGGGCGAACTTATTTGGTGTTGACGATTTCCTGCACCAAGGCCTTGAGTTCGGGCGTATTGGCAAACTTGTCCCACACCGGCTTTTCGGCTTCCACAAAGCTCTTGCGGTCGATGTCCTTGGCTTCCACGATCTTGGCTCCACCCTTGATGACAGCGGCCTTGGCTTCTTTTTCCTTGGCTTCCCACAGGTTTGTGTAGTAAGGCACCGAAGCTTTGGCAGCCTTGCGTAGGGCAGCTTGTTCTTCCTTGGTCAGGGTGTCCCAGATCTTTTTAGAAAACACCAGCACTTCGGGGCTCATGACGTGCATGGTCTCCGAATACACCGCTGCCGACTCAAAGTGCTTGGCCTCTTCATACGAGGGATAGTTGTTTTCGGCGGCATCCAGCAGGCCAGTCTTCAGGCCGGTATAGACCTCGGCAAAAGGCATGGGAGTAGCAGAGGCGCCCATGGAACTGATCAGGCTGACCATCAGGTCGGAGGGCTGCACACGGACCTTCATGCCTTTGGCGTCGGCAACCGAGCGAATTGGCTTGTGGGCGTACAGAGAACGCGCTCCGCTTTCGTAAAAGGCCAGACCGACGAAGCCGGCCTTGTCAAAGGCGGCCAGGATTTTGTCGCCCTGTGCGCCATACATTGCCTTGCGGAAATGTTCGATGTCGCGAAACAGGAAAGGCAGTGAGGGGATCATCGATTCGGGCACGATGCCGTGGAAGGCGGAGGAGCCGACGCGCACCATGTCCAACGCGCCGATCTTTACTTGCTCGACGGTGTCTTTTTCAGAGCCCAGGGCGCTGTCGCTAAACACCTTGACATTGTCCTTGCCACTGGTGGCTTTGGACAGTTCTTCACCCATGAATTTAACGGCCAGATTGGTCGGGAACTCTTTGGAGTGGACATCGGCAGACCGGAAGTTGCGGGCCATGGCGGTGGAAGCCGACAGGGCCAACACAGCGATGGCGACGCTGCTGGCAATAGTTTTGAGTTGAATACGCATAGGGTTCCTCGTTGGTTGTGATTGAAATGACTGACTGAAATGAAACGGGTTCAAACCGGTGTATAGACCGGCTCGGCAATGCCCTGTGCATGGGCAAGATGGATGGCGAATACGCCGCCATCCGGTGCGCTGGGGTCGCTCGCGGCACTGGCGCGCATGGACGTGATGAAGAGCGTGCGCAGGTCGGCGCCGCCAAATGCGCACATGCTGGGCTTTGCCACCGGCACACGCACGGAACTGTCGAGTTGGCCTTGCGGCGTGTAGCGGTGCACCACGCCGGCATCGGTACCGCAAATCCAATAGCAACCGTCGGTGTCCACTGCGGCGCCGTCCGGACGTCCGGCAAAGGAAGTCATGTCGATAAAGGGGCGGCCGTTGCTCGGCGTACCGGTTCGCACGTCGTAGTCGTAAGCCCAAACCATGCGCTCCTCAGGATGGGAGTCCGACAGGTACATGGTTTCGCCGCGGGGGCTGAAGGCCAATCCGTTGGGCTTGCGAAAGCCACTGAGCAAGGGACGCAAGGCTCCCACGCTGTCATACTGGTAAATGGCACCGGCCTTGGTGCCCGCTCCTGCACGGCCGTCCCAGACCATCGTGCCAGCCAGAAAGCGCCCTTGACGGTCGCAGCGGCCGTCGTTGAACCGCATATGGGGTTGTGCATGCTTTGCCAGCGCCACGCATTCAAATTCCAATGCACTGTCACTACTGAGGGTTAATCGCGCGATGCCGGTATCTGCGCCGGCCAGCCACTGGTTAGCGTGTTGAGTGGGCGCTAGGCACGCAATCGCCTCGGGAGTGCCCCAATTTGCGATATGCCCATCGGCACTGGACCACCGATGCAAGCGGCAGGCGGGAATGTCCACCCAGTACAAAGCCTGCTCGGCCACGCTCCAGACCGGGCTCTCGCCGGTCTCATTGCGGGTGTCGAGAACCAGCTCTGCGGTGAATGCAGTCAGGGCCGACATGGCGTTACTTGCCAGCCTTGAGGTGTGACGTCATGGCAATGCCCGCCATCAGCGTGCCACCACCTTGAAACTGCACAACGGGATCGCTAAGGTCGGGTTCCGGCGTGCTGGCATAAACGGCTTCGCGGAAACCATCGGCCGAATCCTTTGGCACGTAGCCCACATGCCGCGCAGAACTGTTGTCCCACCAGGACGCTGCGTTGTCTGACACACCGTAAATAATGGTGTGACCCAACACTGGCGTGGTCAGGCAAGCCGTGATCATGCGATGCAAGTCGTCATAGCTAAGCCAACTGGCCAGCATGCGGCGGTCGGTGGGCTTGGCAAAGGATGAGCCAATGCGCAGGCAGGCCGTTTCAACACCGTAACGATCGTAGTACATGCGCGACAGGTCTTCACCGAAGGCTTTGCTGACACCGTATAGACCGTCGGGTCGTGCCGGATGGTCGGGTGTGATTACCTCGTTTTGGCGGTAGAAACCGGTGACGTGGTTGGAACTGGCAAAGATGACGCGCTTGACGCCATGAATGCGCGCGGCTTCATACAGGTTGTAGACGCCCAGGATATTGCCCTGCAATATCGGCCCAAAGGCTCCTTCTGTCGACATGCCGCCCATATGGACGATGGCGTCGCAGCCTTTCACCGCATGGCTAAGTGCCTCGGCATCGGCCAGATCCGCCACCACAATTTCCTCGCCTTCACGCGGCGTTCCGAGGTTGCCGCGACCAGACAATCGCAGTACATCGCAGTTGGCTTTGAGGCGTTCGCGCAACGCGGTTCCCAGTCCGCCCGCGGCGCCGGTCAAAAGCAGTGTATGGTGTACTTTTATCGTCATTTTGAGTAAATCTTGTAAGTTGTCTGATGTCGTATGTGCTAAATTGTCTGCAGCCAACTCGTCTGCGTCAAGGATTTTTCAATGAACCTAGTACAAACCCCTAGTTCGATACCGACCGAAACCGTTTCCGGTGATGCATTGGCACGCCCACGCCGCGCCCGTGGCCTGGTGAATGAAGTCATGGAAAGCCTGGCCACCAGCATTCGTGAGGGTGTGATCAAACCGGGTGACAAACTGCCCACAGAATCCGAGATCGTGGCCCGCTTTGATGTCAGTCGCACGGTGGTGCGCGAGGCCATTTCCCGGCTTCAGGCCAATCGCCTGGTGGAAACACGGCACGGCGTTGGCACCTTCGCTCTGGCACCCGCACAGGACAACGGCAATTTCAGAATTGCTGACGTGGATTTCGCCACTGTTTCCGACGTGATTGCCCTGCTGGAACTACGCATAAGCCTCGAAACGGAGGCCGCGGGTCTTGCCGCGCAGCGCCGCACGGAATCGAACCTGTTTGCCATGCAAGCCATGCTGGACGCATTTGCTGCGGCCATAGAAGCCGACTCGGATGCAGTGCCCTCAGACTTCCAGTTCCATATGGAAGTGGCACGCGCCACCGGCAACCGCCACTTTGCAGATTTGATGAACTATCTGGGCACCATGATCATT
>CAIQEX010000053.1 GCA_903870955.1 uncultured beta proteobacterium | reverse complement strand
GTTGTCGCCCCGGTTGTCGTGCAGAAGACCGGTCATGAAGGGGCCAAATTCCTTTCGCCCCCAATAGGCGCTGAGTTTTTCGCCAATCGCGGGAAAGTTCAGACAAACCGTCTTGTAGTCTTCGTTGCTGTCCATATGCGGTTGCATACCGCTGAATTCCTGATCATGCAATGCCTCTAACCGCTGCAATGCCTCCAGAACATCTTTTGGAAATCCGGTTTTGGTACCACCTTGTGCGGCACTCACCAGATCTTTCATATAGGTGACAAACTCTTTGTTTCCCCACAGACGCTGGATGTTGGAGCCAAACATCGGGAACGTGGCCTTTACCAAAAGAAAGTCTGGGTGTTCGCTAATCATGCTTTGCCTCTACCTGAAATGAATTTTGGGCTAAAGAGCCTACGCGCCACTACTTGTGGTGGCTTAATGCGTTGCTCATCAGTTTGGACGTGATATCCACAATCTGAATCATACGGTCGTAAGCCATGCGTGTAGGGCCAATCACCCCCAGAGTACCTACAATTTTGCCGTCCACCTCATAGGGACTGCTCACGATAGACAGATCTTCAAAGGGCACAACCTGGCTTTCCCCACCGATAAAGATTCGCACGCCCTCGGCCTGCCCGGCGATGTCCAGAAGTCGCATGAGTTGCGCTTTTTGCTCAAACAGGTCAAAGGCACGGCGCAAATGGCCCATGTCGCTGGAGAAGTCAGACACCGACAGTAAATTGCGTTCCCCCGCAATCACCACCTCATCCTCGGTATCACTGATGGCCTCGGAGCTGACGTTAACGGCAGCCTGCATCAGTGCTGCGATCTCAGAACGCAGGCTTTCCACCTCAACCTGCAGGCGACCCCGCACCTGGTCGATATCCAGCCCCACATAGTTGCTGTTGAGGAAGTTGGCCGCCTCAATCAATTGGGCCTGGGTGTAATCCACCTCGGTATAGATGACACGGTTTTGGACATCTCCCTCAGGCGAGACGATGATGACCAGCAGGCGCCTCTCTGAAAGTCGCAAAAATTCCATGTGGCGAAAAGCAGAGGAACGCCGGGGCGTTATCACCACGCCCACGAACTGCGAAAGGCTGGACAACAAATTGGCCGCACTGGTGATCACCTTTTGCGGTTGGTCGGGGGCCAGGCTGTGGCTGGAATACTGCGTAGGCTGCACCGTCAACATGGTGTCTACAAAAAGCCGATATCCGCGCGCGGTTGGAATACGACCTGCAGAAGTGTGCGGACTGACAATCAGGCCCAAATCTTCCAGATCGGACATGACATTGCGTATGGTTGCTGGCGAAAGTTCCAGCCCCGAGGCCTTGGACAAAGTCCTGCTGCCCACCGGTTGCCCGTCGGCAATGTAGCGCTCTACTAGCGCTTTGAGCAACATCTTGGAACGGTCATCTAGCATGTGCACATTTTAGTGATTTAATTTGCCAATGAAGACGCAGTCTCAATTTAAGCAAGTCGCACTCATCGGCAAATACCAGAGCACCATTTCGGGCCCGGCTGGCGCACATTCGCGTCAGGCGCTGGAGGAGATCGCAGACTTCCTGATGGACCGAGGCTGCGATGTCATTCTGGAAGCTGATACCGCGTCAAATATGGGCATGGGTGGCTTTAACACACTGGATGTGGACAGCATTGGGTCGCAGTCTGATTTATGTCTGGTGGTGGGTGGCGACGGCACCATGCTCGGCGTATGTCGCCAAATGGCTAAATTCAAGGTGCCACTGATTGGCATCAACCAGGGCCGCTTGGGCTTCATGACCGACATCCCTCTAGGCCAATACCAGACGGTTCTGGAACCCATGCTGGCTGGCGAGTATGAGGAAGACCAGCGCAGCCTGATGTTGGGGCGTGTATTGCGGGATGGCCATTGCGTATTCAGCGCGCTTGCCATGAATGACGTTGTTGTCAACCGCGGTGCCAGTTCCGGCATGGTGGAACTGCGGGTGGAGGTTGACGGACATTTCGTGGCCAACCAGCGTGCCGATGGCCTGATCATCGCATCGCCGACAGGCTCCACCGCTTACTCCCTCTCGGCGGGTGGCCCCCTGCTGCACCCCTCCATCGATGGCTGGGTGATCGTGCCGATTGCGCCGCACACGCTGTCTAACCGACCCCTGGTGCTGACCAGCGCTGGCGAAATCGCCATTGAAATCGTCGCTGGGCGCGATGCCAGCGCCAGTTTTGACACCCAAAGTCTGGCCTCACTCATGCACGGTGACCGTATCGTGGTGACGCGCTCGGAGCACAAGGTGCGGTTTTTGCATCCCAAAGGCTGGTCCTACTTTGATACCTTGCGGCAAAAAATGCACTGGAATGAAGGAGTCGTGTAAACCATGGCATTGAAGCGAATCGTCCTGCGGGATTTTGTCATCATCGGTGAGCTGGAGCTCGACTTGGAGCGCGGTTTTACCGTTCTGACAGGCGAAACCGGGGCTGGCAAATCCATTCTGGTGGATGCCTTGCAACTGGTCACAGGCGCCCGCGCCGACGTGGGTGTGATCCGCGAAGGAGCTGCACGTACCGAAGTCAGTGCCGAATTTGACAGCGCACCCACGCTTAAAGCTTTGCTGGAGGAAGCGGGTTTTGATGCCGGAGACAGTTTGCTGCTGCGCCGCACCGTGGATACACAGGGAAAAAGCCGCGCCTGGGTCAACGGCAGCCCCGCCACCGCGCAGCAGTTGCGCAACATTGGTGAGCAATTGATCGACATTCATGGCCAGCACGCCTGGCAAAGCCTGACGCGCCCGGAGGCCATCCGCGGTTTGCTGGACGCCTACGCCCAACTTTCCACGCAAACCCTGAGCCAGCTATGGAGCGGCTGGCGCGACGCGCAGGCGGCTCTGCAAAAGGCAACCCAGGCACAGGATTCATTGCAGCGCGAACGGGAACGCCTGGCATGGCAAATAGGCGAACTGGAAAAGCTCAACCCGGCGCCGAACGAATGGCCTGAACTGAATGCCAGTCACAGCCGCTTGGCCAACGGACAGGCGCTTATGGATGCTGCTCAGGCCGGCGTCGATCTTCTGGAGGACGCGGACAGCAATGCCTTGCAGGCGCTGCACAACGCCCTTCAGCAATTGCAAAGCCAATCGCATTTGGAACCTGATTTTTCCGACCCGATCGCACTGCTGGCCTCCAGCATTGCGCAGGTTGAAGACGTGGCTCACACGCTGCGGGTCTATGCGCGGCGCACCGAGCTCGACCCCGAGCGGTTGGCTGAGCTGGATGCGCGAATGACGTTATGGATATCCCTGGCACGTCGCTACAAGCGCACACCGGATGAACTGCCAGCCTTGCTGGCGAGCTGGCGAGATGAGGTCACGCAGTTGGATGCAGCGGCCGACTTGCAGGGGCTGCAAATGGCCGAACGCAAGGCACAGGCTGCATTTTTGGCAGAAGCAAAATCCATCTCCCTCCAGCGCAACAAGGCAGCGCCCCGTCTGGCCCAGGCGATTAGCCAAGCCATGCAAGGCCTGGGCATGCAAGGCGGTCAATTTGTGGTGGCATTGGAGCCCTTGGCGCAGCCACAACAAAGTGGCCTGGAAGATGTTCAGTTTTTGGTCGCAGGCCATGCGGGCAGCACACCACGGCTGGTTGGCAAGGTGGCCTCCGGTGGCGAACTGTCACGGATGGCACTGGCCATTGCCGTCACCACCAGCCAGTTGGGCACGGCGCAAACCCTGATATTTGATGAGGTGGACTCCGGCGTTGGCGGGGCCGTGGCCGAAACCGTTGGACGCTTGATGCGCCAACTCGGCATGGACCGCCAAGTGCTGGCCGTCACCCATTTGCCCCAAGTAGCGGCCTGTGCCGATCACCACATGCTGGTTTCCAAACAGCTGCAGGGCAAGCTCACGCTTAGCACCGTTACGGCGATACAAGGCGAACAACGGGTGGGCGAGATCGCCCGTATGCTGGGAGGAGAAAAGCTCTCCAGCACCACACTGGCACACGCCAAAGAAATGCTAAAGGCCGGTATATGACGGCCAAGCCGCCGGAAAAACCGATGGAAATTGTGCTGATCACCGGCATGTCGGGGTCAGGCAAATCGGTGGCACTGCACGCGCTGGAAGACGCCGGGTTTTACTGTGTTGACAACCTGCCGCCTGAATTGCTGTTGCCCTTTGTAGAGTTGGAGATCCAGCACCACGCCAACCAGATCGCCATTGCCATGGACGTGCGCAGCGCCACCACGCTGCCCCAGGTGCCTCAGCAATTGGACGTGCTGCGCGCGCGCGGCATTGTGGTCAAGCCCCTGTTTCTGGACGCTTCCACCGACACACTCATGCGCCGCTATTCCGAGACACGGCGCAAGCATCCGCTGTCCCAGGCAGCTGCGGGGTCACTCAGGATTACCGGTGAGGTCGATCAGGACGAGCGGCGCGCGCTAATCGAAGCCATTGAACTGGAGCGCAAACTGCTGGAAGCCCTGCGCGAGCAGGCCCATGTGATCGACTCCAGCATGATCCGTGCAGCGCAATTGCAAAGCTATGTCAAAAGTCTGGTGTCCAGTCCCGGCGAGCAACTCACCCTGGTGTTCGAATCCTTTGCCTTCAAACGCGGTGTGCCGAATGATGCCGATTTTATGTTTGACGTGCGCATGCTGCCCAACCCGCATTACGCGCCCGCACTCAAGAACCTGACGGGGCAGGATCAGCCGGTCATTGACTTCCTAAAAGAGCAAGCCGAAGTGCAGCGCATGCTGCGCCAGATCACCCGCTTTCTGGACAGTTGGTTGCCCGACCTCGCACGCGACAACCGCAGCTATGTCACCGTGGCCATTGGGTGCACCGGGGGGCAGCACCGATCGGTGTATCTGGTGGAACAACTGGTACACCGCTTCAGCGCACATTGGGCCACTATCAAACGCCACCGCGAAATGGACGCGAGGAAAATTTAGTCCACCCGCGACAGCATTTTGCGAATCGGTGCAGGCAACCCCAAACCCGGCCATTCCTCGGCACTGACCCAGCGCCCATCACCTCCTTCTTTGCCTGGTCCACCATCCAGAAGAGTTTTTGACGTCAGTGCAACCCGGCATGCGTGCAGATGCAAGTCCTTGTGGGTCAGCACATGGGTAAAAGCTGGCTCGCATTGCAGATGTTCCAGCGCCGCGGGTGGGAGTGCCAAGCGCAAATCCTGTTCACTGTCAAACAAAGGTAGACAGTAAAGTCCGGCCCACACGCCAGGCGTTGGACGACGGGACAACCAGACCGCCCCGTTGCGTGTCTGCGCCCAGAGCATCCAGATCGCCTGGCTACTGCGCTTGAGTTTGCGGCTTCGCACCGGGAAACGCGTCGGCTCACCCAGTTTGGCCGCCACACACAGTTGCTGCGCTGGACATAGTTCGCATTGGGGCTTCTTGGGTGTGCATACCGTGGCGCCCAAATCCATCATGCCCTGGGTATAGCGCGCCATATCCTGCGCCGCCCGTTTGGGCGCTGGCAAAAGTGCAGTCGCCACGTCCCAGAGTGCACGTGCATTGGCTGCCAAAGCTACATCCGCGTCGAAACCTTGCACCCGTGTCACGACGCGTTTGACATTGGCATCCAGTATCGCGACGCGTTCTGAAAAGCACAGCGATGCTATTGCGGCCGCAGTCGAGCGGCCGATGCCGGGCAAAGTTTGAAGGGTTTGGGCATCCTGGGGAAATCGCCCTCCATGCAACTGCATGACATCTTGGGCGCAGCGATGCAGATTGCGGGCTCGGCTGTAATAACCCAGACCACTCCACAAACCCAACACCTCGTCCAGGCTGGCTGCGGCCAGTGAAGCCACGTCAGGGCAACGCGCCAGAAAGCGCGCAAAGTACGCCTTGACTGTAGCCACTTGCGTTTGCTGCAGCATGATCTCTGACAACCAGACGCGATAAGGGTCGCGGGTGTTTTGCCATGGCAGTTGGTTTCGGCCATGGGTCTTTTGCCACTGCACCACCAAGGTGGCGAAGTCGCCCATCGATTGATCCAAGGTCAGGCGATCTCCAGATCCAGCGCTGTTTCAATCTGTTGTGGCACCTGCAGCAAATGGGCGGTCAACTCGGTTAACTTGCTCTCCATTTGCGAGATCGCGATTTCCTGTTGGGCAATCTCTTTTATGCGCTCATCCAGGCCACCTGCGGCCTGCTGAATACGGTCAATAGCCTCGATACGGCGCGCAAATGTCTTTCTGCGCTCACGCAGTTGGGCGTCGAGTTGCGCTGCGGCGGACTTGCTCCAGAACTCCACCTCGCTCAAAGCGGATTCGTGCACCGTGCGAATACGCGAGTAAAGCGCCCGCACCAGGCGGTCTGCAAACTCGGGCTGCGCCAGCTTGAACACGTTGCTGATCCCCAGATACTGGAGGTGGCTGCGCTGTGCCATTTCAAGTTCTTTGACAAAGTAATCCAGATCGGGAGCAGCAATTGCCTGCAGCGAAAAACCATACTCGGTGTTGAGCTGCTTGAACATGGCTGTCAACATAGCGTGCATTTCGGCAGCCAGGCCAAGCACGGTCTCAAAATTGGTGCGTAAGCGCTCGAAGGTTTCTCCATAGGCCTTTTTTACACCCAGTTTCAATCCTTTTTGCGTCAGCGCTTCTGTCAGTTGAACCATCTCGGACTTGATGGTCTTGGAGCCTAAAAGTCCAAACACTTCCTTCAATAGCTTGAGGTGCACCGAGCGCACGGCATGGATCTTGGCACCACCCAGATCAAAGTCGGCCTGCTCCTGCGAAATGCGAACGCGCATATGCTTGATGACCGAGGCATTTTTTCCCTGCAAACCCTGCAATTCCATGG
>CAIQEX010000052.1 GCA_903870955.1 uncultured beta proteobacterium | reverse complement strand
TCGCCCGACATCGGCCAGGGGGTCGACACCGGCGGCGCCGGCGACCAGGGGATGATGTTCGGCTACGCCTGCGACGAGACGCCCGAGCTGATGCCCGCGCCGATCTACTACGCGCACCGGCTGGTCGAGCGCCAGGCGCAGTTGCGCAAGGACGGCCGGCTGCCCTTCCTGCGTCCCGACGCCAAGAGCCAGGTCACCATGCGCTATGTCGATGGCAAGCCCCACAGCATCGACACCGTGGTGCTGTCCACCCAGCACAGCCCGGACCAGTCTGAAACCCAGACCACGATGAAGGCCAGCTTCACCGAAGCCATCATCGAAGAAATCATCAAACCCGTGCTACCCAAGGAATGGCTGCAAAACACCCGTTATCTGGTGAACCCCACCGGCCGTTTTGTCATCGGCGGCCCACAGGGTGATTGCGGCTTGACCGGTCGCAAGATCATTGTCGACACCTATGGCGGCGCCTGCCCCCACGGTGGCGGCGCTTTCTCCGGCAAAGACCCGTCAAAAGTTGACCGCTCGGCAGCCTATGCCGCCCGCTACGTTGCCAAGAATGTGGTGGCGGCCGGTCTGGCCAAACAATGCCAGGTGCAAGTCGCCTACGCCATTGGCGTGGCCCAGCCCATGAACATCACGGTCTACACCGAAGGCACCGGCGTCATCCCCGATGACCAGTTATCCAAGCTGGTTGCGCAGCACTTTGACCTGCGTCCCAAAGGCATCATCCAAATGCTGGACCTGCTGCGCCCGATCTATGAAAAGACCGCCGCCTATGGCCACTTCGGCCGTGAAGAGCCCGAGTTCACCTGGGAACGTACAGACAAGGCCGCTGCGCTGCGTGCAGCCGCTGGTTTGAAATAGGCTCATGAAACTTCAGACACAACGCTTTATCGACCGCTGGGTAGGCCAGTTGCTGTGCGGCGTGGTGTCTGGTTGGGTGCGCTTGACCGGCCTGTTTTCCAGCCCGGTCAAGCCGATTCAATCTCCGCGCAATATTCTGGTGATTTTGCTGTCCGAGATGGGCAGCATCGTATTGGCCGGTCCCATGTTTGCGCAATTGCGCCGCAACTATCCCGGCGTCAACATCCACATCCTGCAGCTCAAGAAGAACCAGGAAGTCTCCAAACTGTTGCAGCTCACCCAACCCGAATTTATGCACAGCCTGGACGACAGTTCAGGCGGCGCGCTGATTGGCGACATCCTGTCCATCAGCCGCAAGATGCGCGCATTGGGGTTGGACGCGGTGGTCGATTGCGAGCTGTTTTCGCGCGTCAGTGCCCTGCTTTCATTCAGCACCGGCGCGCCTGTGCGTGTGGGCTTTACGCCGCACACCCAGGAAGGCCTGTACCGCGGCAGCTTTATCAACCACGCCATTCCATACAACCCGTACCAGCACATCAGCAAGCAATTTCTGTCGCTGGTGGACGCCCTGCAATCGGCTGGCAGCACGCCGCGTAACAAGGCTGCACCGATTCGGGAACTGCCGTCGGACACTGAACTCAGCGTCGATTTCACGCCTGTGGAGTTGCAGGCTTACCGCGCCAAGGTGCAAACCGACCACCCGATTACGGCTACGCGCAAGCTGGTGCTGATGTATGCCGGAGGCGGCATCCTGCCCGAGCGCGCCTGGCCCGCGACCCACTATGCGCGGGTGGCCCAAGGTCTGTGCAACGCGGGCTTCGCCGTCGGCCTGATTGGCCTCAAAGACGACGCCCAACTGGCCAAGGATCTGCTGGCGCAAATCAAGAGTGAGGCTTGCCTGGACTTGACCGGCTACACCCGCAGCATCCGTGAACTGTTGATGTTGTTCCATGCCTCTGAACTGCTGATCACCAACGACGGCGGGCCTGGCCACTTTGCCACGTTGACACCGATCCAGACGATGGTTTTTTTCGGCCCCGAGACCGGCAAGCTCTACGGCCCATTGGGCAGGCGCAACAGCGTGCTCGAAAGCGGCATTGCCTGTTCACCCTGTCTCTCCGCCTACAACCACCGGCTGACCTTTTGCGACGGCGACAACCAATGCCTCAAGCGCATTGCCCCTGACCCGGTGCTGGACCAGGCCCTGCACTTTTTACAGGGCACTGCCCTCACTTCATGAGCGATACCTCTTTCATTCAGCGCAGTGTGCTGACGATGCTGCGCTGGCTGGAGAAATTCCGCTACGTCAAGTTTGGCATCGTCGGCGCCAGCGGCACGGTGGTCAATCTGGTGGTGCTGCACCTCGGGCACGAATATCTTTTCACCGCCATTGAGCCGGCCGGCAGCAAACCCTACGCCTCGCTGGCCCTGGCCATTACCGTGGCCACAATCAATAACTTCACCTGGAACCGACTCTGGACCTGGTCGGACCGGGTGCATACGCTGGAAGCCGATGCAAGCACCGGTCAACCCGGCTTGGGACTATTGGGGGTGGAGTTTGGCCAGTACATCACCGCCTCGGCCTTTGGCAGCGCCCTGCAATACGTGTTGACGCTGCTGCTCTCAGGCAGCATGGACTACCGGCTGGCCAACGTGCTGGCTATCGTCGCGGCCAGTGTGAGTAATTTCCTGGCCAACGACCGCTGGACCTTCAAGCGCCGCTAATCGCGGTTGTTCACGGTTAAATCACGCGCACCATGAACGCCCTGCGCACTTTGCTTCGCCCCTCGATGCTGTGGCCAACCTTGCTGTTGCTCGTGATGGCGCTGTATCTCTTTGGCTTGGGTGGTCCGTTCGCCCCGACCAATGGCGACGAGATGGTCTATATCCACATCGCACGCATGACTGCGGAGTCGGGCCATTGGCTGCCTTTGCAGAGCGAGTTGGTGGGCACCCGCAACACCAAGCCGCCGCTGCTGATCTGGCAAGCCATCGTGGCCAGTGGCTGGGGAGCGAGCTGGAATCTGATGGCGCTGCGCCTGCCCTCCATTGCATACACCTTTGCCACCACCGCACTGCTGGCATTTTTTACCTGGCGCATGAGCGGCAAGCGGCGCACCGCCTGCCTGGCTGCCGTGCTGTACTTGCTGTATTACTCCACCTTCCGCTATGGCCGGGTTTACTTGACCTCGGCGCCTGAAACCTTCTGGCTGGCGTTACCCATGTGGTGGGTGCTTTGGTTGCGTCTGCGCAATCTCGCCCCGGGTAGTTTGCAGCTTCCGGGTTCAGTGCGGTTGAGTGGGTTGGCCTATTCCCTTTTCGGCGTGGCCATGGGCCTGGGCGCAGCCTATAAGTCCTTTGCACTGATAGCTCCGGCCAGTGCGGCTGTCTGGTGTGCCATTCTGTGGGGCGAACCGCAGTTCAACTGGAAGACCGCACTACGCACCACGGCGGGAATCACCTGGAGCGCCGTGTTGGGGGTGGGAATTTTTGCGCTGTGGTTTGTGCTGGACCCGGACCCGGCTGCCGTCTGGCAAGAGTTCATCGTGGCAGAGAACGTTGGCAAGATGTCCAACCCCATGGGCTACTGGCAGAACGCCTGGAACGGCCCCTACCCGATGTGGACGCAGCTACTGGCCTACCCGGTCAATGCCGGATTGCTGGCACTCACCGGTCTGGGCTTTGCTTGGCTGATGATCAAACGCAGCGTGTCCATAGCCACCTATCGCGGCCTGACACCGGCGCAACGCGTGCTGGTAGCCTGGCTGTTGGTTTGGCTGATTGTGTTCACGATTCCCAGCCAGCGCTCCGAGCGTTACGTCATTCCCGCCATGCCTGCTTTGGCCATTGGCATGGCGCTGCTATGGCAACGCATTGGCCGCGTCTGGTCGCTCGCGACCTTGTTGCTGATGGCCCCGGCGATAGTTCTGCTGGCTCGCATTGCGTGGGTTATCGGTGACATGGATGGGGGCTCGCCCCTGCTCAGTGAACTCGTCTTGCTACTCGCGGGAATGGGCCTGCTGGCGGTTTTTCTGGGACTGTTCAATGCCCGCTGGACCCGCAACCTCAGCCTTCTGGCCTGTGCCACCGTATACGCCTGCTTTAACTTAATGGTGGCACCTTTGTCGCATCCGGACCGCGACTATTCTGACGCTATCCAAACGCAATTGCAGGGAAAAAGCGTCGCTGTGCCGAATGGCTTTACCGGGCAATTCGAGATCTACCACTTTGTGTTTCCCGGAGCGAAGATCACACCCTATGACGCCGAGGGTCGGAATACCGGGGAACTCTATCCCGATATGCCCGGACCCGAACGTCTGCAACGCCTGCTCAATGAATATGACGCCGTGGTCTGGTTGCAAGATGACGATGACCAGGAACAACCAACCTGCATGCCGGGCTGCAAATTGCTAGGGCAGCGCTGGCATGTGAAGAGCCGACACAAAGCAGGCGAGATCAATTGGGACAACCTTTGGTACCCACAGGAATGGTTGTTCAGCCGTGAATGGCTGCTGGCGAAAGTCCGCTAAATTTGCGGTGCAAGTGCATGTCCACCACGCCAGCGGCGATAGATAGAACGCAGCAGCACAGCATTCAGGAACAACCAAAGCCAGGGGTCCATGAGCGCGTCCCACACATTGCCGCTGGGCAAACGGGTCGCCGCAAATAGCAACAGTGCGGTTGGCGCCACCCACACCTCTGGGGTGCTCCAGGATAATTTGAAACCGCGCAGTACACCGGGCAACAAGGTCACCGCCATCAGGAAGATCAAGAGCAATGGGCTAAAACCCCAGGCGTAGATTTGCCATGGCAACACGGCAAAGGTATCCAGCAAGAGCAAATAGCCAGGCAATACGGCGACGAATAGATACCAAGGGCTGATGTGATCGGCCATTTGCCACGTTTCACGCTTGCCCGGTTGAGCCAGAACCACTGAAATGGCCGAACCCGCCAAAAACAGGGCCGAAAAACTCAAGGATTGAAAAGCAAGGCCAAGCCAATACGTAGGGAACGCTGAGCCCGCAGCTACACCAGCCATACCAAAAACCAACGCAAAAATCCTTCGCCCACGCCATGGCAACTTCCAGCCCACCACGGCACCAAGCAAACTCAGCGGAAAAATCCAACTAATAGTCAAGTAAGAGCGCATCCATGCAGCCCCCGGCAAGGCCGGTGCATCGGTCGCCAGCAACGCAGCCAACCACGACACATCCATGCTCATGGCTTGGCTCCTTCGGGTACGGCAAAGCGCTTCCAGGCAATACTGCGTCGGTGGTCGGTGTAGCTGACCCAGAGCGACTGGTCCGCCCAGGCCACGGCCGGATAAGAAAATTCATCACCGTCTAAGCCATGCGCCAGTGCCTGGACACCAGCCCAACGCACGCCATCTGGCGACGCGCTCAGATCCAACATTGCCCGCGAGTGAGGCGAGGTGTTGTGTGCCAGCAGCGACTGGCCCGCTGCCAAGGCAAGCCCCGCCACAGCGGCGTCCGGGTTGGTTTCTGCCAGGTCAGGCAGGTCGCTCCAATGCTGGCCGCCATCCTGGGTTTGCACCGCCGTGATGTGGCCATCAGGCCGGGTGTCGCGCATCAGGGCAATCCAGTGCGCCGGTGTTTGTGCCAGCAGTGTCGGTTGCAGCAGGTGTTGGCGCTGCGACAGGCGCACGACGCCCTGAAACTCTCCGTTCTTGTCAAAGCGCAGTGCAACCGGGTGTTTAGCGCCGATTTCAAAATGCGCCGGCAAAACCATGCCGCCGTCTGCCAACCGCAAGGGCGCATTGCGCACCAGAAAGCTGGTGTTCCACAACCATGACAGTGGCAATACACGCACCGGCTCAAATGCCAGTTCAGACAGCCGGTTGCCATTGCCACTTTGCACCAAATGCAGAATGCGCGACGCCGCCCAACCGCCCCAACCCGTTGCCACCACAAACAAGTGCACGCGGTTGGAAGCGTCCAGCCAAGCCACCGGGTTGCCCAGTCGCCGAACACCGAAATGCAATTTATCCGCCATGTCATGGCGGTTCACCACATAGCGCGCAGGCAGCCACTGCTGGGTGGTGCGGTCGAACTGTGAGGCGGCAATCTGCACGTTGGGCGCGCTCTCGCGGTCGCCGGCAAACCAGAACGCGGTAACGGATGCGGGATGGTCCGCAGGCATGGCGAGCAGGTTGCTGGCATGGGCCGCCGAGGCACCCTCGGGCATGGGAATGGAGCCCGCGCCAACGGGCTTCAGTTGACCCAAATCCAGGCCTTTAGCCTCGAGAGGAAACACGGCTTGGGCCGGACCTGGC
>CAIQEX010000051.1 GCA_903870955.1 uncultured beta proteobacterium | reverse complement strand
GAAGTGGTAGGTCATGTCGGTACCCGCGTCGCAGTGGCCAACCTTGCGGCCATTCCACGTGCATTGCAGTGGCAGGTTCACACGACCACGACCCCAGGCATCGCCCAATTCGTCGGGGGTAATTGCCACCGGGCTATAGGCTGAACCCGGTCGACTTTGGACTGTAGAAACACCATGCGCTTGTTCCAGATGGCGCAGGCTGGCCTGGTTGCAAAGCATCAGCAGACGCACACCGTCCAAAGCCCGGTCGGCGGCACACTCCTGGGGAATGTCGCCCGTGATGACGGCAAGGCCCGCAGCAAAATCCAGCCCAAACGCCTCATTGGCACAAAGCAAGGGGTCCTGCGCGCCCCACAAGGCATCCCCGGCGTCCTGTTGTACCTCGGGGCCACTCGCAGTTTCTGGCAAGGTGGCGCCAGCAGCTTTGCGAAGCAGTTCGATATGGTTGTTATAGGCCGCAGCGCTGACGCTTTGATAAGCACGCGGCAGTGGTGCCATGCACCGCGCCGGGTCAAAAGGAAAGGCATGGCGCGCGCGGCCCGCATTCAACGCATCAAATATGTCCTGCAGCTGGGGCGACAGGAAATTCCAGTCATCCAGCACCTGCTGCAGGCGCGTGGCAACATGGGAGGTGTAATGCGCCTGACTCAAGTCCCGCGAGACCACGACCAATTGGCCATCCCTGGAGCCATCTTTATACGTTGCAAGTTTCATGGGGGCATTTTCGCTGCTTTTCCCCACCACGAGCCCAGGGCAGTCTCCCGTTTTGCACAGACCTTACCCCAGCCCACACCTGTCGCCCTAAACTTGGGCAGACGTGTTACAGATTGAAGCGCTCCGCAAAAACCCTATTTCCGCATGCCAGTTTCACCCATTCCCAAACCATCCTTCTCCAAATCGCCTTTGCGCAAGCTGCTGCTGCTAACCGCCATCGTGGTCACCGCGCACCTGCTGATTTTGGGGAGCATGCCCAGCAGCGTGAGCCTGCAGGCAGCCGCCGCACCCGAGGTTCAACCCTTGAGTCTGAGTGTGGTGGCGCAATCCAAGGCACCCGCGCCGATCCCGGCCAGTCTCTTGCTTTCACCCGAACTGCCGCCCACCAAGGTCAGAACGCCTGCCGCTATCAACCCGGTTACCCGCGCTACGCCACAGCGCCCCGCTACGATTAACCCGGCGCCCGCCATTGCCCCACCTGCTGCGGCATCCGGGTTGATTGCCATAGCACCCCTGGCTTCAACAGCAGCCCCTACAGCAACCGCTACAACAGCCACTACTATTGCGGCCGTGGCATTAAGTGCAGCCACAGAAGTCGCGATAAACGAACCAAAGTTGCCCGCCACACCCGCCACAAAACCTGTGGCGGACATTCCACGGGACCAAAAACTGACCTTTGCACCGCCCGTGCTGCTGATGTATGAAGGCCGGGGCGAGGAACGTGGCTTCATCAAATACGCGGCCAGCGGTGAATTGCTTTGGGCACCCGAGGGATCCCGCTACAACGCGCATCTGGAAATCTCGGCCATGGGCTTTCGGGTGCGCACCTGGACCAGCAAGGGCGACCTGAGCGACGCCGGCCTGCAACCCCTGCGCTTTGGCGACAAGCCACGTGGCGCTGAGTTGGCCACCCACTTTCAGCGTGAGAAAGGCATCATCTCGTTCAGTGCCAACAACCCGGACGTGCCCCTGCAAACGGGTGCCCAGGACAAACTCAGCGCCATCCTGCAACTCAGCGCCATCGTGGCGGGTGAGCCCGCGCGCTATGTCCGGGGCGCCACCATTGCCTTCCAGGCCGCTGACGCGCACCGTGCCGAGCTCTGGAATTTCAAGGTCGGCGCGACCGAACCACTGGAACTGCCCGGCGGCATGCTGAATGCGCTCAAGCTCAGCAAGGAACCCACTGTGGACTTCGACCAGCGTATCGAGGTCTGGCTGGCTCCGGACCTGCGCTATATGCCGGTGCGCATCCGTATCACCGAGGCAAATGGGGCCTATGCCGATCTTTTGTGGCGAAAGTCACAAAAACCAGAATGACCGGAAAAGGATTGATGCGACGCACAAAGCGTTTTCCTGTTACTCTTGAAATCAGACAGCAAGCTACCAATTGCCAAGCAACCCAGGAAAGCAAGCCGCCATGAACACTCTCTACGATTCTGAAACCTATTCCGTGACCCACATGTTGGCCAATCTGGAGTCGGACCTTCGCCATCCGTCCGGTGCCAGCAAGTCGGAACACGGTGCCCAGGTTTTGCCCATGTTGATGCGCCACGGCTTCGAAATTGTCGACAAGCGCTCAGGCAAAGAGGTTTACCTTGACGGCTCATGGGCCGAGCTGTTCCAGCAGCACATCGTGGCCTGGCAGGTCAACACCCCGACCCAGGAAGAAGTGGAAGACACGCTGGAGCGTTACGCCGAACTGGCGCAAAACCCGGTCATCGTCCACTAACTGACTTGAGCGTGACTTAGGCGGGCTGGCTGCCCATCGATTCGCCCATGCGAATCGGGCGGGTGGCGGCCCATTCCGGGTTAAAGGCCAGTCGGCCCTTGCCAAACAGCATCACCACGGTGGAACCCAGCATAAAGCGGCCCATTT
>CAIQEX010000050.1 GCA_903870955.1 uncultured beta proteobacterium | reverse complement strand
GCCGACGTCTGCCCGTACAGATCAAACTCAAAGCGACCCAACAACGGCCCCATGACCACGCCCTGCAGCCCGTCGGCACCACCGGTCAGCCAGTCCAGTTTGTTGGCGAGTTCGGCCAGGATCAGACCCACACCCAGCGTCACCATCAGGCGCGTCAGATCACTGCCCCGGATGATGGTCATGCTGCACACGGCCCCCAACAGCGTGGCGACGCCAATAGCCACCGCCAACCCGACCAATGGATCGGGCATCACCAATTTGGCAAACAGTGCCGCCACGTAGGCACCCATGCCAAAAAATGCGGCGTGACCCAAGGACACGATGCCCGTGAATCCCAGAATCAGATCCAGCGAAACGGCAAACAAAGCAACGATGGCAATCTCATTGATGAGCAGTGCGCGCGACTGCAGCGCCAAGGGCGAGGCCAGCAGCGCCAGCCACAACACGGCCTCCCACCAGACCCAGCGGACCGGCACTTTCATGACTTGCCCCCTTGCCGCACAAACAGGCCTTGCGGACGCCAGATCAGGATCGCAATCATCAGGCTGTAAACGATGAAGGCCCCGAGTTTGGGGATGTAGTACTTGCCCGCCACATCGGCCACGCCCAATAGCAGTGCCGCCAACAGAGGGCCGGTAATGGAGGATGTACCGCCCACGGCCACCACAATCAAAAAGTAGATCATGAATTTCAGCGGGAAGCTCGGGTCCAGGCCCAACACCTCGGCACCCAACGCACCACCCAACCCGGCCAGGCCGGAACCGACAGCAAAGGTGGTAAGAAACACCATGTTCACGTTGATACCCAGGCCAGCGGCCACACGCTGGTCATCCACCGAGGCGCGCAGGCGGCTGCCAAAGCGGGTCTTGGCCAGGATGTACTGCAGGGCAACCGTCAGCGCAGCACAGACGGCGATGATGAACAGGCGGTAATGCCCCATGCCCAGCATCCAGGCGCCTTCACCGATTTCGGTGCGGCCCTTGAGCCATTCCGGCAGTTGGATGATCTGTTGCGTGGAGCCAATAAAGTAGTCGGTACTGGCCACGGCCATAAAGGTCAGGCCAATGGAAAACAGCACCTGGTCCAGGTGCGGCTTGTTGTAGAGCGGCCGGTACAGCGTGCGTTCCAGCACACCACCGAGCAGGGCCGAGCCCAGAAAAGCCAACGGCAGGCACAGCAAAAAAGGCAGGCCCGCACGCTGCATCAACAGCACCGTGATGTAGCCACCGGCCATCGCGAAAGCACCATGGGCCAGGTTGATGAAATTCATCAGGCCCATGGTCACCGCCAGCCCCACGGCCAGGATAAACAACAGCATGCCGTAGGCGATGCCGTCGAATAGCAACGTCAACACGTGGTGCCCCCACTTTCGACCACTGCGTGTGGCTCTCTGCCCCCCGAGGGGGCGCGTTTTACCTTGGGGCGGCCCGGCGTTAAAACCTGGCCCCCCTTACCGTGCAGTGTGTACATGCTCAGCGCGCTTTGCCGGGGTCTTTCACGTCTTTGATCACGTCAAATTCCACGTTGTAGAGCTGGCCATCTTTGCGCTCCACCTTGCGCAGGTAGATGTTTTGCACCACGTCACGGGTTTGCGCATCGATGAACATGGGGCCGCGCGGGCTCTCAAAAATCTGGCCCTTCATGGCTGCCAGCAGGGCATCGCCACCGCCATTGCCCTTGGTGGCCTTCAGCGCTTCGTAAATCACGCGCATGCCGTCATAGCCGCCGACCGCCATGAAGTTGGGGCGCATGCCCTTGTTGGCTTTCTCGAAGGCTTCAACAAATTTCTTGTTGACTGCAGACGGGTGGTAAGTCGAGTAATGGTGCGAGGTGACCACGCCGATGGCGCCATCGCCCATGTCGTTCAATTGGTCGTCATCGGTGATGTCGCCGGTGCCGATCAAACGGATACCGGCCTTGTCCATGCCGCGTTCCAGAAACTGTTTCATGACGGCAGCGCCAGCACCAGAAGGCACAAACACAAACAGCGCGTCGGGCTTCAGATCACGCACTTTTTGCAGAAAGGGGGCGAAGTCCGGGCCACGCAGAGGCACGCGCAGGGATTCGATCACTTTGCCACCGTTGAAAATCAGGCGTTCTTTGAAGAACTTTTCAGCGTCAATGCCGGGGCCGTAATCGCTAACCAACGTGACAACTGTTTTGATGCCATTCTTGGGT
>CAIQEX010000049.1 GCA_903870955.1 uncultured beta proteobacterium | reverse complement strand
GTGAACTACGTCAAACTTGAAGCCCTGGTGCACAAGTACTTTACGGACAAGCTGCAACGCGCCTCGGCCAAATAGCGCTTCGATCTACGCTAAGCGTTAATCTGGAAGCGCTTTGCGCACCCGTTTTGCGCCGGGCACTCCCAAATGGGGATGCAGTTTTCCGGCAATGGCCCACGCGACCAGCAATGCGCAACCGCCGGCTGCAAATACGCCTGACACATTGGTAAATTGCAGCACCAGCCATGCCAGGCCCGGTGACAGAATTCCAGAAACATCTCGAAAACTGCTGTAAACCGCTGACATCTCGGTGCGCTCGGACGGTTTTACGGACATGAGGAATGGCAGTCCGGCACAAACATCGAGTAAAACCAGACAATAGGATCCCAACACCAGTACGCCCACAGTTGCCCACGGTAGCGACGACAACAGTGTGGCCAACAAAAAGCACAGGCCACCGACGAGGAAGCCAGCACGTATTGCGCTTCGCACAGACCGGCGCTGAACCCAACGAAACAACAGGGGTGCGGTGACCAGCCCCATATTGGCCACGGACGTTGCAATGCCACCCACGCTGTCGCCCAAGCCGTTTTGCACGGCGAATATGCCCAGATAAACAAAGTAAAACCACCATCCGCAGGAACGCATCACAGCAAAAAGCCAGCCACCGATCAGACGTGGCTGCCGGAAGAAGCGTTGCAGATAGACCCAAGGGTGTGACCCCCCCGCCTCCTGTCGTGACATGACCCGGCCATTGCCCAGCCGGATCTTCCAAATAAAGAACAGGATCGCTGACGCACCCAGCCCGGCCATCAAAAAGGGGGCACCGTTCCAATAACGCAAAAGATACACGCCCAAAGCCGGTCCTATGACCCATCCGAGGCTGCCATAAAACATACGCAAAGATTCCAGTCGCGCAAATTCGGTCTTCGCCACATGGTCCAGGACGTAGGCGTTAAAACAGACAAAGGATGTAGCGGCGGCCATCGTGTTGCACAAAAGTGCCACAGCCACCCATTTCCCGCCCAATACGCCCAATGCGGCACCGAGTACATAGAACAAGAGGCCGATGACATAAACCCATCGGCGTTGCAGGCGCTGAGCCAGCATGGGGACCGCCAGGGCTGTGAGCAGCGATATCAAACCGATTGCAAAATACAGTTCCGACACCCGTTGTGCATCCTCCCACGCCCGGTACATCAGCAAGGGGAATGCCGCCAGGGTGGAACCACGTACCAGCGCTTCCAACCCGGCGATGGTCGCGAACTCCGCCACTCCCGGGCCTGCGGATGGGTGTTTGGGCTGCGTCGAACTGGAGTTAAATGGCAAGGATTCGTGCGTGCTGAGCGGTTGATCAAGTATGCACCGACCGGGTGCGCCAAATGGCAATAATGGCGGATTAATCTGGAAACAAACACCGTGGCAGAACTATGCAATCCCCTGGAAATTCGCGTCTATTGGGAAGACACCGATGCAGGCGGGGTGGTCTACTATGCAAACTACCTCAAGTTTTTCGAGCGCGCGCGAACCGAATGGTTGCGTAAAAGGGGTCTGGAGCAGGGCGAATTGAAGGCCCGCGAAGATTGCATTTTTGTCGTCGCCGATGTGCATCTTCAATACCTGGCCCCGGCCCGCTTGGATGACCTTTTGACCGTCACTGTGGAAATTACCGAGCAGGGTCTGGCGTCCATGCAATTGTTGCAACAAGCCTGGCGAGATGGCACGCTATTGGCTGTTGGGCGTGTACGTATTGGCTGCGTGCGCGCCTCCACGTTGAGACCCTGCAGAATTCCGGCGCAAGTCGGTCAGCTTTTGTGAATGGGCAGCAAAGCTTTCGACCCATTGACCGCGCTTGCAAAAAACCCCGCTGCCATGGTCGCGTCGACCTGGCGATTTTCGAAACCATATTTTTTGTCCTGCGTGGTTCGCGGTTGTTGCAACGCGGCTTCCACTTGCTGTTTGACCTCTTGCTGAATTTTTTGCGACTGTTGTTGAGGCCCTTGGGCGGCACTTTGCGGTAGCTGCTTCTTGGCCAACAAAGACACGACGCCCAACACCAGCAACAAGCTCACCGCACCGAGGATCGCTCTCATTTCCGCTCAATTTCCGGGGTGTATACCGAATCAAATGCGGCCCATATCGAATCACTGTTTTTTTCTTCCATGTCTGGCGAGGGCAGTTCGTCAAAAAGGGGATTGCGACCGTTTGTTGACCGCCCTGCAGGCGCGGGTTTTGCGGTAGGTGTCGGAGCAGGGGCTGCGGTCTGTGCCTGCGCAGGGGCATTTTTGGGTACCCAGACGCGTTTGATGGGATTGAGCATTTAGAGCGGTCCCTTTTGAGAATCTTTGAAGGCTTTTTCGAAAGCGATTTGTGAATCTTGGAAATCATTCCAAGCTTCTTCGGAATTTGATTCAACGACTTCGGTGCTGGGAGCAACCGAATTTACAAAGTCCGAGTCGCCTTCTTCGACCAGTTTCTCCAATAGCTTTTTTAAATCATTGCCCATACGAAACCTCAGCACCCATTTCACGCGATAGGGCCTAGAGTGCCACGTGTCGGATATTTTGACAATACAGCACTGTCAATTTTGTCAATTTTTGGCAATCAACTTCCTCTGCACTTTGAAGCGGCATAAGACGCCGTTGGAGCGACTGAGTCTTCAGATGTGGATGCTGTGCAACGAATACAAGGGTTAACCCTAATATAAATGGGTAGTGTGTGTTTTCCATCCGACAATGGCCGCTTTGCAGCTACCCGGTCGTTAGGCCTTAAACCCATCGTGATAGTCCGTCCCCGCCCGCACTGGATTCGCCTGCTACTGGTGCGGCGAGGTTCTTTGGTGCATCGCATTTATGGCCAGCAACTGTTTATTTTGGGGCTGTCGTGCGCCGTCGTTCTGGCCCATGGCCAACTCTTTTTGTGGAAAGTACCACTCACTGCCGGACCTTTTTCCTTGATGGGAATTTCATTTGCGATTTTCCTGGGGTTCCGCATCAATGCCAGCTATGACCGCTTTTGGGAGGCCCGAAAACATTGGGGCAGTGTGTTGGTAGACGCGCGTAATCTGGCTCGCCAGGCACTCACGGCCATTGCACCGGCCCGCGATGTGCGTCCCTTTGTATTGGGTCTGGTTGGCTTTGCCAGCACCATGCGCAACCAGTTGCGGGGCCAATCCGCGGCCTCGCAGACGGAAGGCTTGTTAAGCCAGGAATTGCAAGTCCAAATTGTCAACGCCCGATCTGCGCCGACCTTGGTGCTGCTGTGGTTGGGGCATTGGTTAGCCGATTGCCGAAAACACCAATTATTGGAGCCTGTGTGCGCCCACAAAATGGAAAACTCGCTGGATGGACTGGCGCTCGCGTTGGGTAGTTGCGAACGCATCGCCAATACGCCGCTGCCCTTTGCGTACTCGGTTATTTTGCATCGCAGCGTCTTCCTGTATTGCGGTCTTCTGCCCTTTGGACTGGTGGACAGCATTGGCTGGGTGACGCCCCTGGTCGTGACCTTTGTTTCGTACACCTTCTTCGCGCTGGAGGCTTTGAGCGACGAAATCGAGAATCCATTTGGTCTGGATGCCAATGACCTGGCGCTAGATGCCATGGTATGCGGCATCGATGCCAGCCTGCGCGAAATGCTCGGCGAGGTTCCGCAGCCTGCGCCGCTTCCGAATGCCAACTATGTGCTGAATTGACGGGAAAGAAGGGCCAGGCGAGGGCGGGATGGAGCGGTCGCTCTATTGAAAAATCGTGATGGTGAAGTCACAGCCCGGCCCAATCCGAAGCCTCTTCCATGGTGTCAAACGTCCCGGTTGGGTAAAGCATTTCGCCATTTGCGACAGCGCTTTCAATTTGGGCACGTATTTCAGGGCTTTGAAGCACAAATGCGTATTTGATGCGCGGATTCGAGAAGTGACCGCCAATTCGCAGAGCGTTGATGTCACGCCTTTGGCTTTCTGTCAGACCATGGTACTCGGCATGGGTGTAATCGGATACGACATAGCGCATAACCGTAAAGTTGGGATCTGAATGAACCTGTTGCTCTGACCCGAGCACATCGTCATAGGTGACCACGCCCGAAAAGCGCTTTATCACCCCGTACTTGTTGCGTTCAATTTTGTAGGCCATTGCTCACCAATTTTTGTAAGTGAAAATGATACAGGTGATAGCAACGTTTTGACATCGCGTTTTCCCGACTTGGATCGATTGCTTTAATCTTTATGGCTGTGAAGTTGGACGGTTGAAGTTGGACGCTACG